>CALBSF010000247.1 GCA_937927795.1 uncultured Rickettsiales bacterium | reverse complement strand
TTGAGGGGAGAGGGTTAGGGTGAGGGTGATTGGTTTAAGATAGCACCAGAGGTTACTCGATTATGAAGAAAAAATTAAAAAACTAAGCAGTCTCTGAAGCAATAAACTCCAACACTAAACCAAGTTCGGTTTTCACATTCTTTATAATTTCTTCTTTTTGCAACAAAGAATCTTCAGGATGTTTTTGAGCATATTCAAGCACCTTAGAAAGACCAAAAGCTCCAATTGATGCAGCTGCTCCTTTAAAGGCATGAGAAGCCATATACCAAGAATTATTATCTGAACTTTTCATCGCCGTTTCCATTTTTACCAAATTGCGATTAGCATTTTCAGTAAAAATTACAAAAAGTTCTTTTTCAAACTCTTTATCATTTTCAATTATGCTTCTTAAAAACTCTGTATCTATCGCTTTATTTGTCATTATTTTATTTGTAAATAAAAGAGGGAGAGCCTTTTAAAGCCATCCCTCTTTTGGTTGAATATTTAAATGTTTTATTTAGAAATCTTTTTTAACTCCAAAAGAAATCACATCAACAGATGTTTTATATTTTGTGCTTAAAGCAGGATTATCAATTGTTGACATTCTATAGAATTGGTGCATGTAAGCTGCATCAAATGATAATGTTTTACTGCATTTGTAATTAAAACCAAAGCTTGTCCAAATTCTATCAGAAGCAGGAATTCTTGGCTCTCTTGAAGAATCTCTCACGCCGCCTTGTTCATAAGCACTACCAGCTCTAAGTAACCATTTATCGTTAAGAGTATAATTAGCACCAACAGAATACATGAAAGAATCTTGAAAATTAAATACAGTAGTATTTATATCATCGCCGCCAGCAACCAAAGGTCTATCTTGATGTGCTATGAAGCTTTTAAATCTAGACCAACGAGTCCAAGTAATATCAGAAACTAATTCCAATTTAGGATTTAGTTTGAAAGAACCACCAATCGTTAAAGATTCAGGAGTTGATATATTTGCATTTGTTCCAGAAAGTCTAGTGCCGTTAACTGAAGTATTACCTTCCAATCTGTGATCAATTTTTGAGCGATAACCAATACCAAATTTTACTTGATCATTAAGTTTATAATGCGCGCCCAAAGTATAACCATATCCCCAATCATTACCTTTAGTTTTACCAAACGCACCTGAATTACCAAATAAATCTCTAGTAACAACAAGTTCCATATATTGTAATTGAGCACCGACAGCAACCGCTAATTTATCGCTAAGCTTGTAAGATACACTTGGATTAATATTGATTGTTTTAATAGCACTTGCAATCGCACTTTGATTTGCTGCCCAATCATTATTATAGGTAGTTGCCAATCCAAATGGAGAAGTAACTGCTAAACCAAATGTAGTGCTTTTGCTTACAGGTGTTGAAAAGTAAAAGGCTGGAACCATAGCGTTACGACCAGCATCATCAGTTCTGCTGCCGTAAGAGCCAGCACTTGAAGTGTTGTAAGGTTTTATTTTTAAATCTAAATAACTTACTGAAGCTACAAACTGCTTAGTTTTAATATCTGATAAAGTTGCTGGGTTAAAAAACATATCACTTACATCGTGAGAGCCAGCGGCAGAACCAGCGTAAGAGTTAGCAAGTCCAGAAGTTGAATATAAACTAGTAGAGTAACCAGCAGCTAAAGCCTGACCTTGCGAGGCAATAAAAAGCGAAGTTGCTAAAAGTAATTTTTTTCTTATCGTCATATTTAAATAATTTGTTAATAAAAAATTCTGCTAAAATAAAGAATTAGAAGACTTCCTAATGTCTTTTAAACTAAAACTCAATTTATTTTCTTTACCCTCTTCAAAAGCAACCAAGCTATGTTTCAAAAAGCTACAATCAGATTTATTAAAATCACTTCTAAAATGAGCCCCGCGACTTTCTTTACGATTGAGCGCAGAAAAATTTGCTGCTATGGAATTGAAAATTAAATTTTCTAATTCCAAATAAGAGATTAATTCTTCGTTCCACATTAGGTTTTTATTTCCTATTTTTGCCTGTTTTAAATTATCTAATAACTCAAGATTTTTAACCAAACCCAAACTTAAAAGATTTGCATCACGAAAAACTCCTAGATTTTTTTCATTATTTTTTTGCAGCTCAATTTTTATTTGTAAAAAATTACAATTATGAGATGAGTTTAAAAATAATTTTTTAAAATTTTCAATTTTTGATGCAGCAATTTTTTGAGCATTTTGACTAAAATTTTGCAATAATTTTTCTGCAGTTTTTTCTCCCGCAATTTTACCAAAGACTATTAAATCTAGTAAGGAATTACAGCCCAAACGATTTGCACCATGAACCGAGACGCAGGCCGCCTCACCTATAGCCATCAAGCCTTTCACCTCTTTACCGTCATTGATTACAACACATGAAAGATCAGTTGGAATTCCTCCCATTGTGTAATGAGCGGAAGGAGAAACCGGGATTAAATCTTTTTTTGCATCAAGTTTTAAAAAATTTTTTATCAATTCAACCGCGCCAGGAAGCCTGCTAAATAAAATGTCATCACTTAAATGGCGTAAATCAAGGTAAAGAAAATTTTTATTTTTTCCACAACCCCTTCCCTCATAAATTTCAGTGGCCATGGCTTGAGAAATAACATCGCGAGAAGATAATTCCATCATTTTTGGCGAATATTTTTTCATGAATCTTTCGCCCTCACCATTAAGCAAATAGCCGCCCTCACCTCTTGCTGCCTCGGTAATTAAAAAACCAGATCCTGCAATTCCAGTTGGATGAAATTGAATAAATTCCATATCTTGCAACTGCAAACCAGCTTTAAATACTAAAGCTGATCCATCACCACTGCAAATCAAAGATGAAGTAGTATTTTCAAAAATTTGACTGTAACCACCCGTAGCTAAAATTAAATTTCTACTTTCAAAAACAACCAACTCGCCAAGATTTATATCAATTGCAACGCAGCCAGCACACGAATCTTTTTCTTCCATCAATAAATCAAAAACAAAAAATTCATCAAAAAATTTGACTCCTCTTGCTATGGCTCTTTGATGTAAAGTGTGAAGAATTGTGTGACCAGTTTTATCTTTTGAATAACAAGCTCGATAAGCCATTTGACCTTTACCAAAATCGCTGGTTTGCCCACCATAAGCTCTTTGCGCTATATTGCCATTTTCATCGCGAGAAAATACAACTCCCATTTTTTCTAAATCTAATATTGCATCTTTGGCTTTGCTACAAAGAAGCTCAACCGCATCTTCATCCGCTAAATAATCTGAACCTTTTAATGTGTCGTAAGCATGCCATTTCCAATCATCTTCAATAACATTTCCAAGTGCAGCATTAATTCCACCTTTTGCTGCAACGGTGTGACTGCTGCTTGGGAAGACCTTACTAACAATAGCAATTTTTTTAATTCCACTATCTAAAGCAGAAATTGCAGCCATTAAACCAGCGCCTCCAGAGCCAATTATAACTAAATCAAATTTTTGGTTTTGAATTTGAAAATTCATCTAATTGATAGTTTTTAAAAAATTAATAATTTAGTATTTAAATCATGCTTGCAATGCCAATTCTAGATAAAGACCATTCCAGACCTCGTCATCCTTGAAGCGAAGCTTCGAGGATCTCGTGAGTTTTATCTTTGGAGTCTAAACTTACGAGATCCTCGAAGCTTCGAGAATGACGAGGTCTGGAATGGTCTTTATCTAGAATTGGCATTTCATATTAATATTAATAACTAACTTATGATAAAGATAGCTTTATGTGCCTTTAATGAAACGCAAAGTTTGGAAAAATTATTAACCAATATTAGCCATGAATTGCAAAATCTAAAAGAAAATTTTGAAATCATAATTTGCCTTGATGGCACAACAGATAATTCTGCAGAAATTATTAAAAAATTCAATTCAACTTCAATTCTGCCACTAAGAAATGAACGCGGACTTGGTCTTGCTTTCAAAAGAGTATTTCTTGAAATAATAAAAAATTCTACAGACGAAGATTTGGTAATTTCTTTAGATGCTGACAACACTCATGACGCAAGGCAATTTACTCAAATGCTAAAATATTTTAATGATAATAATCTTGATATACTTGTTGCCTCGCGCTTTTCTAATAAAAGCATCAGTAAATCATTTCCTAAATATCGTCAATTAATTAGCAAATCAGTTTCAATTGTGCTTCAAACTTTATTTCCTATTAAAAAAATTAATGGATTAAAACTGCAAGATTACACTAGCGGATATCGCATTTATAAAGCAAAAAAATTAAAAGAATTATTTAAATTACAGCAAGATAATTTTATTACCGAGCCTGAATTCACCTATACCTGCGAGCTATTAATAAAATTATCAAGAATAGATTGCAGAATCGATGAAACCGCTATTTTTTACAATTATGATGAGAAAATTGGCGTCAGCAAACTTAGAATAACGCGCAATTTTCTAAGATTAGTTGCTTTAATTGGAAAATTATTTTATAATAAAAAACTTTAAAAATATTTTTTTTCGTTTAAAAAGATCAATTCATAATTAATTTACAATTTTTTTCTTAATACATATAATGCAAAAAAGAAGAGTAGTTATAACTGGCATTGGCGCAGTAACCCCATTATCATCGAACGCCGAAAGCACTTGGAAAAAACTGATTGCAGGTCAATCAGGAATTGGCTATATCACAATTTTTGATCCATCAGAATCACCGTGCAAAATTGCTGGCGAAGTAAAATTTGGCGATGGTCCTGACTTGTTCAATTTAGATCAATATGTTGACCAAAAAGAACAAAAAAAGATGGATCGTTTCATTTATTTTGCAATTGCTGCAGCTAAGCAAGCGGTTGTTGATTCTGGCTGGATTGCACAAACTGAAGAACAAAAATATCGTACCGGCGTAATGGTTGGATCTGGAATTGGCGGTCTGCCAATGATTGAAAAAACTGTTATTGCGATGAAAGAAAGAGGAATTAGAAAAATTAGTCCATTTTTTATCCCTGCAAGCCTTGTAAATCTTGCTTCTGGACAAATTTCAATTGAACATGGCTATATGGGGCCAAACCATGCTCCAGTTACTGCTTGCGCTACTGGATCTCACGCAATTGGTGATTCTGCAAGAATGATTGAATATGGCGATGTTGATGTGATGATTGCTGGTGGAACTGAATCAACGGTTTGTGAATCTGGAATTGGCGGCTTTGCTGCTTTAAGAGCTCTTTCAACCAATTTTAATGATAATCCAACCGCAGGTTCACGCCCTTGGGATAAAGATCGCGACGGATTTGTTATGGGTGAAGGTGCTGGCGTTGTGGTTCTTGAAGAATATGAACATGCTAAAAAAAGAGGCGCTAAAATTTACGCTGAAATCGTTGGATATGGTCTTTCTGGAGACGCTTATCACATAACCGCACCAGAAACTACAGGTCGCGGCTCAACTTATGCAATGAGACTAGCTTTAAAACACGCTCAAATCAATCCAGAATCAATTGATTATGTTAATGCTCATGGAACTTCAACTCCAATGGGAGATGAAATTGAAGTTGGCGCAATAAAACAAGTTTTTGGTGATCACGCTTATAAACTTTCTATGTCATCAACTAAGTCAGCAACCGGCCATTTACTTGGCGCCGCTGGTGCTATTGAGGCAATTTTCTCAATTTTGGCGATTAGAGATAATATAGCTCCTCCCACTTTGAACCTAGAAAATCCTTCTGAAAATTGTGATATAGATTTAGTTGCAAAAAAAGCGAAGGAAAGAAAAATTGATTATGTAATGTCAAATTCTTTTGGATTTGGCGGAACCAATGCCTCTCTAGTAATGAAAAGGATTTAATTGCTAAATGAAAGATAAAATTCATAACATAATTAATAAAATTTGCGTTGGCTTTTCCACTGCAGTATTTTTCTATGTGATAGCAATTATTGCTGTTATAATGTATTTTAACGCCCCAAACTCTTATCACCAAGAAGATAAAAGATTTGTAATTGAAAGCGGCCTTACTTTTCGTCAAGTTGTAGAAAAACTACATAATGAAAAAGTTATAAAAAGCCCACATACTTTTCTTTATTTATCTCAACTAATCAAAGGAATCGACCCTAAAGTTCGTTATGGCGAATATTTTTTAGAAAGAAATATTTCCTACTATAAAATTTTACACAAAATGGTTAAAGGTTACGTTTCTTTTAGAAAAGTAACTGTTGCTGAAGGGCTTTCAACTATCAGTGCTATTAGAATTATTGAAAAATCTCCAGGTCTTATAGGTCAAATGCCAGAAGCAATTCACGAGGGAGATCTTCTTCCTGAAACTTACTTTTATTCTTACAACGACACTAAAACTGCGACAGTTAAAAGAATGAAAGATGCTATGAGAAAAGCAATTGATGAATTGTGGGAAAAAAGAGATTTGTCAATTCCAGTTAAAACCAAAGAACAAGCCATAATTCTTGCCTCAATAGTTGAAAAAGAAACTGGAATTGCTGAAGAAAGACCAAAAATTGCTTCGGTTTTTATAAATCGTTTAAGAAAAGGAATGAAGCTGCAATCTGACCCGACAATAATTTACTCTTTTACTTTTGGTGATAAAAAATTAGAAAGACCGATTAAAACCAGAGATATTCAAAATAATTCTCCGTTCAATACTTATTTTATCTATGGCCTTCCGCCAAAACCAATTTGTAATCCAGGGCTAGCTTCAATTAAAGCGGTGTTAAATCCGCTAAATACTGATTTCCTTTATTTTGTTGCCAGCGGCAAAGGCGATCATATTTTTGCTAATAATTTGAAAGATCATAATGATAATGTGGCTAGATATTATAGAGCGTTAAGCAGCAAAACAGTTCAAAATAGCGTATCTCAATAGATTTTAATAAAATTTTACGCAAACCAAAGGCCGCCATCTCAAGCGCGTGAGAGATTTTTTAGCTATACCAAAAAACAAATCTAAAACCTATTGATAGTAAATCTAGGCAATTCCTGTCATTGCAAGCGGTGGCAAGGCAATCCATATTTATCCCCCCTAGCTGTCATTTTGAGCGAAGCCGAGAGATCTCATGAGTTTATCCACCAGAGATCTCTCGGCTTCGCTCAAAATGACAGTTGGGCTCGAGATGACAGCTGAGGAGGGATTGTAAATGACAGTTTGCGCTTTAATTTAAAGCACAAACTGTCATTACAATCTAATAACTAAGATATAGAGCATCTACCAGGCGCTTCTCTAACTACAGCAGCAGCGCCCCCAATCACAGCTCCACTCGGTCTTCTTGTTAAAGGAACTTGACTAGTTATAGTGCCCTGAGTAGTTGTAGTGCCCTGAGTAGTTGCAGTGCGAACGCTTTGGGCATCAGCGTCATCATCGCCTTCTCGCATTTCCAAAACAACATCTAGATCATTTTCATCCTGATCGGCTGGTGAAGATTCGCTTGCGCCAGAGGACATTCTTGAGTCACTTGCACCCAATCCAAGAGAATCAAGATCAACGCTTCTTTGTCCCCCTCTAACCAAACCGGCTCCGCTAACTACAGAAGAGCCATCTCCATCTCCCGCTCCAGTTCCGGTTCCGGCTCCGGCTCCAGTTCCGGCTCCAGTTCCGGCTCCTGTTCCGGCTCCTGCATTAGCGCGAAAAGTCAGTTCTAATTCTTGAGGAACAGTTGTTGTAACGCCCACTACCACAGCAGATCTTCTTCTTGCTATAATCTCCCTTACAGCAAAAAAGACTCCCACCACCGCCGCTGCCACACCAACCGTTATTCCAGCTACCGCTCCGCCAGACAGACCTCTTCTAGCTCCAGCGCCAGCTGGAGATACGGATGGTCCTGGCGATGGCAAGACCGGAAATGGTGATGCAGAAGGCGGAACAGAGGCGGATGGTCCTGGTGATGGCATTATCGGAGTTCCTGATCTTGAAGAAGGAGCTGTCTTTGTGCTTGTTGAAGATGGGGTTGAAGTTGGAGTTGGAGTTGGAGTTGGAGTTGGAGTTGGAGTTGGAGTTGGAGTAATGGCAACCAATCTTCCTTGCGCCTGATCTGGAGTGGTATCGCACAAAACAACCATAGTTTGCCTTGTATCAACTATAGTTACATTTTGCGACTCTCCTGAAGGAAATCCTTCTCTTTCTCTAACTTTAGTGATATTAAAACTTGCTGGACAAGAGGCAATTAAACCTATGCCCGCATCTTTTATGGGAAACCTTCCTTGAGCAACAATTCCAACTCGAGAATCTTGAGTTTGATTACCAATAAAATCAATTACCACTGCAGAATTTGGATTTTCTTCTACGTCAATACTAGCACCATCGGCTAAAAAAAATCTTGAAACTCCATCTGAAGGAGAAACTACAGAATCATTGCTAATTATGCAATTTGTAGCAACTTCACTTGGTAGCAATGGGGCAAAAATAGGGCGAGATGTATTATAGGCAACAGAAGTAACTGTTATGTAAGAAAGTGGAGCAGATATACCCTTAACTTCTACATTTGAGCCATCAGAAAAAGTAACTCTGTCATATATCGGTTTTTCTCCGCCATAAGGTCTATGCTTATCAGCATTTTGCCTCTTACTTGCAAGATTAACTACTCCATCAGTAACATTACAGGTATAATAAGTTGGAAATTCTCTATTACTATCTGGGTTACGATTAAAAATATTTAAAAACACATTTCCAAAAACATCCTTAACAAACCCTCGTGGATATAAATTATTTCCGCCACCTTCACTATCTCCATGGGAATTAAATCTCTGATAATTAATTTCAAATTTTCGATCTACATTACCATAAGGATCAATTTTTATGACATTATAAGCAAATTTAGAAAAAACCCCAGGATAAAACTCTTTGGCTGTTTCAGAAACCAAAACCGAACCATCTCTTAATCTGACAAAAGAAGAGCCTTCGCCATAGTCTTCAATAGATTCATCAATAAAATCAATATTTCCAGACAATCTCGCATATCTTTTTACTTCTAAAGTTGTTGCATCTCTTACAACCACATAAATAGAGCCATCACCTTGTTTAGTAGATATGGTAAAATGAAAAAAGCTTGGATCTGCATCTGCACATGGAAAAATTTGATTTTTCAAAACACTGCCATCTGAGGTTCCGCCGGATGCCATGTCAAGAAAAAAACCTCCAATAGAAGTTTTTGTAGTAAATCCACTTGGTCCTTCTGGAGGAAATCCACTATAAACTTGACTAACTCTGCCTCCAGTAGTTCTGGTAGAAGATCTTCCAAGAGAAATACCGACGCAACCAGCTGGATCTGTGGCATTAAAATTTGTTACAAAGGCAAGCAAATCACCTCCAGCTAAATCTTCCACTTTTTTCATAGGAAAAAGATTTAGTAAACGTGAAGCCGGAGCATATTCCAAAAGATACTGACCTTGACCCTCAACCGCTATAGTGTATAAAGGATTGGTTCCATTTCTAAAAACCTGACTTTTATCAGATGGGCTTGTTGTAAGCGGCAACGCATTGCCGTAGAGCATTTTACCATTTATGGTAATTCTAGCCGTCGAATTACCTCCATCAATAATTTGCGGACCAGATTGAAGAGCGCGAGAAATCGCCTTAGCCCCCCTTATTGCAGCCTTACCTAAACCCAAAGTAAGACTTTCAGCGCCCGCTGTGGTCTCGGCCACAACTCCATCTACCGCCGCTTTTTGCGCCTCAAAATGATCAGATTGAGATAATGAGAAATGTCTTGCCAAAGCATTAGCTCGCGCCTCTTCCTGTCTTGCATGATATTCGTCATATTTGGCTGCCTTTACCCTTCTACCATTCGGTAAAAAGCGTCTACCTTTATCATCTTGCATAACAAATAAATTAAAGTTGGTTAAAAAATATAACTCCTCAAATTAAGTAGACTAACGCAGTCAATTATTCAAGAGTTATTTAGTGATTTGAAAGATAATTGTATCAAAATAAAACCCACCGCCCCAGTTATCAACAAAGAACTCTTCCAGATACAAATTATCTTTTACTAGGATATTTAGAAATAACCGTTATCTTTTCCAGCGATTATGAACCCAAAACCACTGCGCTGGATATTGCCTAATCCATCTTTCCAAAACCAAATTTATTTTAAGCGTTAAATTAAGTGTATCTTTTTGAACATCCTCTGTTTTTGTAAAAACAAGAGGCTTTTCAACTTCAACTAAAAAACGCGATTCTTTATTAATGCGAATTGATCTGGCTGGAATCAGCGGCACATCATATTTTAAAGCAAGTCTCGCCAAAGATGTCGTGGTTATCGCCTCATCATGAAAAAATTTTACTGGCTCACCTTCACTAATTTTTTGATCAGCAAGAATTATCACAAATTCATTTTTTCTTATCGCTTCAAGAATTTTTCTATTTCCTGTAGAGCTTTTTTCAATTAGCTCAACGCCCCTAATATTTGCCGTCATTTTTTCAACATAAGGATTATTTAACGGACGGTAAACTGTTTTAACTTTAAGACCATATTTTAAAAAAACTTTTGGCCCAACTTCCCAATTTCCCAAATGTCCTGAAAAAATAATTCCACCACTGCCATTATTTTTTAAATCATTGAGAATTTTTTTAGTTTCATCAGAAATTTCAATATATTTTTCAATATCCTCAACTCTGCAATTAGCAATATGAGGATATTCACCGACTACTCTTCCTAAATTATCCCACATGTCATCAAGAATTTTTTCTTTTTCTTGGCTTGATAATTCGGGAATTGCTTTACTTAAATTATCATAAGCAAGTTTATGAACTGCTATTTTTTTACCCACAAATTTAGCAACAAATGCTGCGATATTTGCAGCATTTTTTTGTCCAAGTATAAAAAAAACCCACAAACCAAATTTAACTATTAATCCTTCAATAAAATAACGAATTTTTTTCATAATATTTTTTTTAACATATTTTTTACCAACTCTTTATTTTCAAGCTTCAAAGACACATCTAAATAAGAAATTTTATCTTGAAAATTTTTTGGAAACTTAATCCAATCTTTTTTTGTAGTAATTAAGCTATATTTATTTTCTTCGGCTTTTTGACATAACTCTTTTAAATCAGATGCTTCGTAATTATAATGATCTGCAAAACTTTTTTCTTCAATCACATCTAATCCTTTTTGTTTTAAGAAATTAAAAAACTTTTCTGGATAAGCAAGGCCACAAAAAGCCAATAATTTTTTATTTTCAAAAACTTCAATATTTTTTGCAATTAAATTAGCTTGTATTACTTTTTTATCTTGAAATTTACTTAATAAATCGCAGCTAGCCTTGCCAATAACAACTATAAAATCAACTTTCTTTAAACCTAAAAATAATGGCTCTCTTTTTGGCCCCGCAGGAATTAAAAAATCATTACCAAAACCAATTTTTCCATCAACAACCATTATAGTTAAATCACGATGAAGACTGTTATTTTGCATTCCATCATCTAAAACAATTGCACTATATCCATTCATTGCTTCAATTTGCTTAGCTCCAAATAAACGATCTTTTGACACAAATGTTGTGGCGGTTTCAACCAGCAACAGAGGCTCATCTCCAACTTGTTGCGCTTTATTATTATCTTCACTTCTTAACATCAAAAATTTAGATTCATCCGCCATATATCCTCTGCTTAAAAAAGCAAAAGACACTCCCATTTCGTGTAAAATTTCACCAATAGCAATAGCAGTTGGAGTCTTGCCGGAACCTCCCGCAATGAGGTTTCCAACGCAAATTACTGGCTTAGAAATTTTGTGAGTTTTAGTAAATAAATCTTTTAAAAAAAATCCTAAAAAATAAATAAAACTAAGCGGCAATAATGAAATAGAAATTACATTTTTTTTAGTCCAAAATTTTGGAGTTTTTATCATAACTAAATTACCCTTGATTTTATTGTATCATCTGCCATTTCAATAAAAATTTCATCATCTATTTTTACCTGATTAGAAGAAGAAATTAATTCATTATTTTTATTTTTAACCAAAGAAAATCCGCGCCTTAAAACTGCCTTATAATCATTTGATTTTAGCATTTTCTCTAAATTAGAAAAATTATTTTCTTCTATTTTTATTTTATTGTCGAGAATTGATTTTAGCTGCTTGAAAACAAAATCTGATTTTTGTGATGATGAATTTATTTTTTCAAAAAATACTTGTTTAGAAATTTGCAGAGAATCTATTTTTTGTATTTTTTTATCATAAAAATTCTTCACCAAAAAATTTATTTTATTTAACAATAACAAAAAATTATCATTAATTTGAGCCAGCTTATTTGCTGGGCTAATAATATATTTTTGTAAATTTTTTATATGTTGATTTTTTTCATTTAAAAAATTTCTTGGTAAAAATTCTAATTTTTCTTGATAAAAATTAATTTGCGCTTTTAAGTCATTTAAAACTGGAGTTACCAATTCTGCTGCCGCAGTTGGGGTTGGCGCGCGCAAATCAGCAACATAGTCAATTAATGTTGTGTCAGTTTCGTGACCCACGGCCGAAACAATTGGAATTGAAGATTCAAATATTTGCCTAACTAAAGCTTCATCACTAAATGGCAATAAATCTTCAAAAGAACCACCTCCCCTTGCAATTATTATCACGTCAGGTTTACTAACTTTTAATTTATTAAAAAATTTAAGTGCTAAAATTATTTCCTGCGCCGCTTTTTCTCCTTGCACCAAAGTTGGATAAAGCAAAATATGGCTTGGGCAACGCTCTAAAATTCTATGTTTAATATCTTCAATAACCGAGCCAGTTTGCGACGTAATAACTCCAATAATTTGTGGAAAAAATGGTAATTTTTTTTTATGAATTTGATCAAACAAACCTTCCAAAGCAAGCTTTTGCCTTCTTTTTTCAATCATTTCTAAAATCGCACCAATTCCTGATATCTCAAGCTTTTCAACGATTATTTGATAATTTGATCTGCCTTCAAAAGTAGTAACTTTTCCAAAAGCCTTAACCTTTAAGCCATCAGCTATTTCAAAATTCACTAATTGCGCTAAATTTCTAAAACAAACCGCCGAAAGATTGGCCGACTCATCTTTTAAGTTAAAGTAAAGATGTCCAGAAGAAGCCTTCTTAAAGCCAGTAATTTCACCAGTAATTTTAACATAACCAAAAGCATCTTCAACCACGCGCTTGATTGATCTAGAAAATTCAGAAACGCTGAGCTCGGGAATATTAAAATTCATAAAAACTATTGATATTTTGCTTAAAATTAATTACGGTTAGATGTTTATTACTTTAATTTAATAAATTCATTTTAGGAGACTTCTTGTTAAAGAAAATAAAATCTTTAGTTATTTCTAACTTAGAGTGCCTGCCAATTATTGAAGGTGGAAAAGGTATTGGCATTACTAATGGTAACACAGCTGGTCATTTCGCCAAAGCTGGCGCAGTTGGAACATTCTCCGGCGTTAATGCTGATTATATTGATGAAAATGGCAAATATATTCCCTTGGTTTACAAAACTCATACTCGCCGCGAAAGACATGAAGAGCTAATTGCAGACAGCATTAGAGGTGGAATTTCACAGGCCCGAATCGCTCATGATATTGCTGGAAATAATGGCCGCATTCACATGAACGTATTATGGGAAATGGGCGGCGCTGAAAGAGTTTTACACGGAATTTTAGATGGCGCTAAAGGCATGATTCACGGCGTTACCTGCGGCGCTGGAATGCCTTATCGTTTGGCGGAAATTGCTGAAAAATATAAAATTTATTACTACCCAATAGTTTCTTCGATGCGCGCCTTTAGAGCTTTGTGGAAAAGAAGCTATCATAAAGCAAAAGATTTACTTGGCGGCGTGGTTTACGAATGTCCTTGGAGAGCCGGCGGACATAACGGTCTTTCTAACGCCGAAGATCCAAACGCTTATGAAGATCCATATCCTAGAGTTGCTGAGCTTAGAACTTTCATGAACTCAATTGGGCTTGAAAATGTGCCAATTGTTATGGCTGGCGGGGTTTGGAACCTAGAAGAATTTGAACATTGGCTAGATAATCCAGAAATTGGACCAATCGTATTTCAATTTGGAACGCGCCCTATTCTAACTCAGGAATATCCTATCTCTGAAAGCTGGAAAACTAAATTATTAAATCTTAAAAAAGGCGATATTTACTTAAACCGCTTCAGCCCTACAGGATTTTACTCTTCTGCCATTGAAAATGAATTTATCCGCGAATTAAAACAAAGAGAAATTAGACAAGTTGATTATCGCGCAAAATCAATTGATGATTTTACTTGTGAAATTCCTTTTGGACAAAGAGGCCGCGTGGTTTTCATTAAACCAGCAGATAAAATAAAAGTTGATGAATGGATGTCAAAAGGCTTTGATGAAGGCATGAAAACTCCTGATGAAACCTTGATGTTTGTTGATAAATCAAGAGCAAAACAAATTATAACTGACCAAATAGATTGTATGGGCTGTTTGAGTCAATGTCGTTTTAGCAATTGGTCAGATAAAGAGGAAATGCATTATACAACCAATAAAAAAGCTGATCCAAGAAGTTTTTGTATTCAAAAAACTTTGCAAGATGTGCGCCAAGGAATTGATATAGAGCATCAATTAATGTTTTCAGGACACAGCGCTTACCGCTTTGCCACCGACCCTTTTTATAATAATGGATATATTCCAACTATTAAAGAATTGGTTGATAGAATTATGATTGGAAAGTAAACAAGTATTGCAATGGATTGCCGCGCTTCGCTCGCAATGACGAATCTGAATATTTAGAATCTCGTCATTGCGAGCATCTGGATATTGGGAATTTCGTCATTGCGAGCGAAGCGTGGCAATCCATTTTTAAACATAAAAAAGTTGCAGTCCTAAGCAATCTTTAAATTAATAAAAACAAGAATGACAAGATTTATTTTTATAACTGGCGGCGTGGTTTCATCACTGGGTAAAGGTCTTGCCTCAGCCTCTCTTGCCGCTCTACTTCAAGCTCGCGGCTATAGCGTAAAACTTAGAAAACTTGATCCATATTTAAATGTTGATCCAGGAACAATGAGCCCCGTTCAACATGGCGAAGTTTTTGTAACCGAAGATGGCGCAGAAACTGATCTTGATTTAGGTCATTATGAAAGATTTACTGGAGTTGATTGCAAAAAATCAGACAATGTTACTGCTGGTCAAATTTATTCAAAACTACTTTCCAAAGAAAGAAAAGGCGATTATTTAGGCCTTACAGTTCAAGTGATTCCCCACGTTACCGACCTAATCAAAGAATTTATTTTAAATGACGTAAAAGGAGTTGATTTTGCTTTATGCGAAATTGGTGGAACGGTTGGCGACATCGAAGCCCTGCCCTTCTTTGAAGCAATCCGCCAGCTTGGCTATGAATTAGGACAAGAAAAATGCGCCTTCCTACACTTAACATTACTTCCTTACATTGAAAGCGCTGATGAAATAAAAACCAAACCAACTCAACATTCCGTAAAAGAACTTCGTTCAATTGGAATTCAACCAAGCGTTTTACTTTGTCGGGCTGAAAGAAAAGTTGATAAATCTCACTTGGAAAAAATCGCTAAAATGTGCTCACTTCCTGTTTCTTCAGTGATTGCAGCGCCAAATGCCAGCAGCATCTACGAAGTTCCAATCATTTATCATAAAAATGGTCTTGATACTGAAATTTTAAAATTCTTTAAATTAGATTATAAGAAAAAACCAGATTTATCTAAGTGGCTTAAAATTAATGATGCCATTAAAAATCCACAAAAAGAAGTAAATATTGCTATTGTTGGAAAATATAATGATTACCGCGACTCATATAAATCGCTACTTGAAGCAATCGACCACGCCGCATTTTCTTTAAAAGCAAAAGCTAATATTATTTGGGTTAATGCTCGCGATAAAAATAAAGTTGATTTGCCAAAAAATATCAATGCAATTTTAGTTCCAGGCGGCTTTGGCTCTGACGGCACCGAAGGAAAAATCGCCATGATCAATTACGCTAGAGTGAATAAAATTCCATATCTTGGAATTTGTTTTGGCATGCAAATGGCAGTTATCGAATATGCTCGCAGCCTATTAAAATTAAAAGATGCCACTTCAAGAGAATTTTCTAAAAAAGGAAATTTTGTTATTTGCAATATGAATGAATGGATTGACAGCAAAGGAAAAACTAAAAAAGCTGGGCTTGATCTTGGTGGAACCATGAGACTTGGAGCCTATCCATGTAAAATTAAAAAATCTTCACTGGCTGAAAAAATCTATAGCTCAACTTCAATTTCAGAAAGACATCGTCATCGTTTTGAAGTAAATTTAAAATATAAAAATGCTTTAGAAAAAGCTGGCTTGGTTTTTTCTGGAATGTCTCCAGATGGACAATTGACAGAAATAATTGAAATAAAAAATCATCCATTTTTTGTTGGGGTTCAATATCATCCAGAGCTTAAATCTAAGCCATTTGCAGCTCATCCACTCTTTGTTTCCTTTATCAAGAGCGCAATCAAATAATGATCAAAATAATATTTTTTATATCACTGTTTATTCTTGATTCATGCGGATTTCAAACCGTTTATCATGATGAAAAAGATATAGAAGCCACTTATGTTGAAAAATTAGCGCAAATCAGAATTCAAAAAACCCGCTTAAGATTTGATCAAGAATTAAAAAATAATCTTTATGATTTATTGAATCCAGATTTAGTAAAAGCTGAAGCGAAATATTTATTAATTTTATCATCAAATGTTACATCTTATCCAACCTTCATTACCGAAACTGGCGCCTCTGGAAGAAATAAAGTGATGATTAATATTAGTTATCAATTAAAAGATCTTGAAACTGGAAGCACTATTGGCAAAGGAGCCACAACGGTTAACGACAACTACGATGTTAGCCTAAACCGCTATGGAACTTTCGTTGCTGATGAATATATAAAATCAAATTTAACTAAAGTTGCTGCAGCAAATATTAGAAATTATTTAGTAAATGATTTTATTGAATTAGAAAAAAAAGAAAATCAAGCTAAAGAAGAAAAAGAAAAAAACGAAAAAGAGCTGATAAAAAAAGGATCAAAAAAAATTAAAAATAATAACAAAAATCAAGAGGATAGTTTAATAGAATAAAAATAATCAAAAATCATTTGCAATATTTCAATTTAATAAGAAGAATGTTGATATGATTAGTTTTTGATTTGTTTTGATTTGTTTTATGAAAAATATTCTCATATTAATTTTGTTTTCCTGTTTAGCCTTTTCTTGTCTTCAAAAAATCTCAAAACAAGACTCAAATTTTGATTTCAAACCATCAGAAGAATTTGTTCAAGGAAGTGAAGATATTCCTCTTTTGCAAGGAATGGAAAAAATTTCTGGCGATAGTTTGGGATTTGATTCAAACTCTGGCAGCATCATCAACTCAGGATATAGCACTAAAATCAGCTTAAATAAAACAAAAAATTTCTACTTAAAAACCCTTCCTCAAATGGGATGGAAGATTAAAAAAGATTTAGAAAATTATGCAGAATTTACTCGCGAAAATGAAAAATTAGAAATTGAATTTGAAAATAAAGGCGGATTACACTTGGTGAGATTTTTTATTTCTTCAGGAATTTAAAAAAGATAAAATAATTCTGCTTAACTT
>CALBSF010000246.1 GCA_937927795.1 uncultured Rickettsiales bacterium | reverse complement strand
TGGTGAATTTGGTTCGTCAACTTTGGTGGTTGGAATTGATACTAAGGATGGATTTATTTATAAAAATACTGGTGATGTTGATAAAACTGTTGAGATAAAAATTTCGGTTATCGATTGGGCGATTGAAGTTGCAAGGCGCGGCGCGGGAGAGATAGTTTTAAATTCGATAAATTGCGATGGCACAAGGCAGGGTTATGATTTAGAGTTGCTGAAAATAGTTGCTGATAAAGTTAAAATTCCAGTTATTGCTTCTGGAGGTGCGGGAAAATTAGAGCATTTTTTAGATTTATTTTTAAATACTAATGTTAGCGGCGCGCTTGCTGCAAGTATTTTTCATAAAGAAATTTTAACGATTAATCAAGTAAAAAAATATTTAAAAAATAATGATATATGGATGAGAATTTAGTTAATAAAATAGATTGGCAAAAGTGTAATGGCCTGGTTCCAGCGATTATTCAAGATAAAAAAACTTATGATGTTTTGATGCTTGGATTTATGAATGTTGAGGCTTTGGATCTTACTTTAAAAACCAAAAAAGTTCATTTTTTTTCGCGCACAAAAAATAGAATTTGGATGAAGGGAGAAACCTCGGGTAATGTTTTAAATTTGATGGATATTCAGCTTGACTGTGATAATGATAGTTTGCTTATTTTTGTTGATCCAATTGGCAATACTTGCCATTTACAGGAAAAATCTTGTTTTAAAAAAAGGGTGAATTTTTTAGCAAAACTTGAGGAAATAATTGATGATCGTATTAAAAATCCGGATGAAGAAAGTTATGTTACAAAAACTCATAAAAAGGGTTTAAATAAGATGATACAAAAAGTTGGTGAAGAGGCGGTTGAGGTTGTAATTGCTGCTTTAAATGAGAGTGATGAGAGATTTATTAGTGAAAATGCAGATTTAATTTTTCATTTACTTTTGGTTTTAAGATCTAAGAATTTATCTTTTATGGATGTGGTTAGTGTGCTTGAAAAAAGAAATCTATAATTTTTATATATAACCTCTGGTGCTATCTTAAGCTAATCACTCTCACCCTAACCCTCTCCCCTCAAGGGAGAGGGGATTGTACCGAGATTGTTTTTA
>CALBSF010000245.1 GCA_937927795.1 uncultured Rickettsiales bacterium | reverse complement strand
TTTAAACATTAATAAAAAAGAAATTTCTTCTCAAAATTGCGATCCTAGATTTAGAGGAGATTTAAAAATATTAAGAAAGTGTAATTTTTTAGGAGCTGCAACTAATAATTCAAAAACAAAAGCAGTAAAATTATATTCCCCACATCTTCCTTTTTCTCATTGTGATGAGCAGTGGCTTAGATTCTTCAAGTATTCTGGTTTTTGTGGGCAAGATTCTGGGATCTATTCTTTTGAAGAAAAATATCTTGATATGGCTTTGGAAATAGCAGAAAAACAAAAAATTAAATGTGAACCATCTGGAATTGCTGGATTAGCGCTGTTGTTGCAAATGAAAAAAAATATTCCAAAAAATAAAAAAATTTTAATTGTAAATACTGGCAAGACCAAAATTTAGTTTTATTAATTCTTCTTGTTTTTTGATTTCTTATTTTTAAATATCGATCCATCTTTGCCGCTAAAAATATTCCCAACCTTGATCCACAGAATTATTCCTCCCAAAACAATAACCGCAATATTTTTCAAAATAATTGCAGTATTATCAATCATTAATCCAAATACCAACCACAAAATTACACCAATAATTGAAAAAAAATACATCCAAAAAGAAATTCCATTTGTATCTCTAGTTTTGATGGTTTTTATGGCTTGCGGTAAATAACCAATCATCGTAAAAAATGCTGCAGCAAAGGCGATTGAATCTGGATTGCTTAAGTTCATCTAATTTTGAATAAAAGTTTTACCTGTGGTTTTGGGTGTGGAATTGCTAGTCGGCCTTATTTCAGTAGATGGCAAGGATTTTTCGGCTTCTGAATCTTTTTTGGAAAACACAGTTGCGCTTTCCAAAAATCCTCCAGACAAGTTTCCTGATCTCAGTGCCTCTATTAGATTGTAACCTTCAACTGGATGAAAACTAATACAAACAAAATCTCCAAAAAACTTATGATGAGTATATTCTGGAAACCTTAGGATAAAAATAGAATTTTTTGGAAACTTGACTTCTTTGTCACAATCTGGCCTAGATTCAGGATCTTCTTTTATTCCACAAAAATTTAGCTTTACACTAGCATCTCTTTCTGTTGTAAAAATTAGCAACATTCTCTCGCCGGGATGATAGTGCATTCCTGTTGTATCCTCCTCTCCAAAGCCTTTTTCCTCAAAGTTCATTAAAGTAGCGCTACTCCGTAGTTCATGACTTGGCTTAACAACCTTAGAGGTCGTTTCTTTGTAAAACATCTCGTAGCCTCGATCTCCATAAATTCGGTCCTGTATTTTTATTGACAATCTTTTTGCAAGAAGTGGGTCTATTGATTCTACGGTGTCAATAGAGAATCTTTTTATACTCTCTTCATATGGCAATACTCGTGCTATTTGGGATGTAGACAAAGCAAAAAAATCTTTGCCATCAAGAAAAAAAGGAACTTTATTTGCAATATCTAAAACACCAAAAGAGTGTTTCGGAATTATGAGTTCATGTTTTTGTGCTAGAATGGTTGGGGTAGTTGTTCTTGAGGCAGCTTTTCCGCATTCGCCGTAATAAGTAATTAAATCGCTTTCTCCGGCACTAACCAATATTTGTCCGTAATAATCTTTACTAATATCATTATTACAAACTTCATATACTGATCCTCTTGATATTTTTTGACCAG
The DNA here is from genome assembly GCA_937927795.1 of uncultured Rickettsiales bacterium. Taxonomy (GTDB): domain Bacteria; phylum Pseudomonadota; class Alphaproteobacteria; order Rickettsiales; family UBA1997; genus UBA2645. Next base: position 262 of record CALBSF010000245.1, on the reverse strand, counting down.
GAAGCGAGTCTTGTAATTTTTTTGTCATAGAGCCATCATGAGTCACTATACTCGTGAATTCGGCGTCTCGAGTAGCTCTTGTCGATAATCTTGCTGCTGCGTATCCGTCAGCAAATGATGGGCGTATGCTATGTAATACTCTAAAGATATTACTAGATAATCTTCCTGGCAATCCTTGCGTAAGCATATTATTAAATTGTTTTTTTGTGAGCTTCTAATAGTTTTTCGGTGTATAGTGAATCTATAAAATTCTTTAACAATC
>CALBSF010000244.1 GCA_937927795.1 uncultured Rickettsiales bacterium | reverse complement strand
CGCGGTCTGGCTCGCGGGGATCACCGAGGAGGCCGCCAGATTGCCGCAGGTGCGGGACGCCGCGGCCTTCACGGTGCCCGGCGAGAGCTTCCTCGCCGCACTCGACGGCCTGCACGACAGCAACCGCATCAAGACCAGCGCTTCCTTGAGAAGATATATTATTTAAGGCTCCGTAAATTCCCCAAACCGTTCCAAATAAGCCAATAAAAGGTGAAACGCTTCCAATTGAGGCTAATATTGTAAGTCCTTTATCTAGCCAAACCCTTATTTCATCTAGATCTTGCGCTAAATGCATAGTGAGAATTTCTTTTTTTGTTTCGTGATCGTGATTTTTTAAAATTGGCTCTAATTTTAAAATTTCCTGAATTAATAAATTGACGCTGCCTTGTGTTTTTTCAATTGAAAGATGATTTGGCCAATCTTTAAGCGTTGCGTAATTTTGTTTGAAATTTTGATATAATTTATATTCGCGATAAAGTTTTAAACCTTTCCAAGTTATGATATACCAACTTAAAAATGACATTAAAAATAATAATAGAAAAACCCCAATTAAGACTGAATTTCCTTCTTTAAAGACTATTAAAAAATTCATTTGCTAAATTATTTTAAATTCAACTGGAACTATCACATTTGCCTGAATATTTTGTCCATTTTTACGAGCGGGAATAAATTTCCAATTTTTAACCGCATCTATCGCTGCATCATCAAGAATTATATGTCCGCTAGAGTTAGCAATGGTAACGATTTTTGCATTTCCATCATCTGAAACTAAAACTTTAATCAAAACTTTTCCTTCAATATTTTTATTTTTTGCTCTAAGTGGATAAACAGGGCTTGGATTATTTAAATAAGCGGCGTCAAATATCGGATCAGTTTGCGCAGAATTAGTTGCGGTGGCTTTTTTATCAACTATTCCTGAAGTATTTTTATTATCAGCTAATTGTTTATTTTCTTCTTGTGATTTTTGAGTTTTTCCTAATTTTTTTAAACCATTTTTATCTTCTAAATTTTCAGCAAATTCTTTGTGATTTAAATTATCATTTTTTTGAGCCAAACTAGAAGGGGCAACGAAACTAACTGTAATAGCTTGTTTATTAATAATGATAGGATCTGACGGCGAAATCGCCCAAAAACCAGCGGCGATATGAAAGGCTGTTGCTGCGGTTAGTGACAATATATGAGAGTTTTTTAAAAACAGTTTCATTAAAAAATAAAATTAAGATATTAATGATTATCGATATCATATTATAATCGAAAATGATAGTCAATATCATTTTCGATTATAATTATTTTAAAGAGCCATACAACAACGCCGGTCAGATCCTTTTAAAAATTCGCTATTACCGATACTTTAAATGCCCTTGGAGATCCAGGTTGTAAGTTATTATTGCCATCGGCAGTTGCGATATATCTTCTGCCAAAAAGGTTTTCAACATTTAATTGTAGGCGATAATCAGGGTTTATTTTATAGTAAGCTGCTCCATCAAATCTTGTGAAGCCCTTTAATCTAACGCTGTTATCCACGGCGGCAAATTGGTCTGATTGGCTAATAATACCAAGTGCTCCTGCCCATTTTTGGGTAAAATCATATTTATTCCATAGTGATCCCATATTGCGCGGCACAAGAGCAACTCTTTTTCCAGCTGCTGCAGTTGCCGTTGTTTGCGTTATGAATGCATCTTGAAAAGCATATCCACCAATGATCTGCCATTTATCAGTGATTTTGCCGGTTACACCAAGCTCAACGCCGCGTGTGCGCGATGCTCCTGTAAGAGCAAATAATGTTGGATTTTTTGGATCAACAGCTCTTGTATTGGTGCGATCTAATTGATAAATCGCGGTGGTGAAGTTGAGTTTTGAATTAACGTCCCACTTAGTTCCAATTTCATAATTTTGTAAATGCTCAGGTTGCAGACCTTGAGTTGCCGCAGTCAGGCTTGAAAATTGATCACCAGAACTAGGCAAATAACTTACGCTATAATTTCCATAAATTGACATATTATCTTTTAGCTTGTAAACAATTCCAGCCCTAGGAGAAACCATTGCATTTGTTTGACCAAAATTAGCGCCGCTACGATTATCACGAAATTTCATTTTGAAAACCTCATAACGAAGCCCTGCGGTTAATTGTAATTTTTTTGTAATATCAATTTGATCTTGAATATAACCAGCATAGATATCTACCCCAGATTGATTGTCAGGATCTGGCCTGCTAGAGTTCATTGGAGATTGGCGAAATACTATTGGAGCAAAAGTAAGGGGATTGTTTGCTGGCACACTAACTGAGGTGTCATCTGAGCCATTGAAATATCCGGTATTACGAAATGTTTGAGAATTCTGTCTGGCAATTTCCATTCCAATTAGAGCGGTATGATCAAAAGAACCGGTTGAGAATTTTTTAGTCAAATCGGTTTGGTTGGTAAAATTTTGACGCTTTACTGTGTTGTCATAGGCGACAATGCTAAGGTTACCAGAAGAGTTGACCCGACCTCCAGCGTAAGCATTTCTATAAAATTTATTATTATCAGTGTAGCGAGTATAGTTACGCAGTTTTAACGTAGGATTAAATTCGTGAGAAAGAATCGAATATCCTGAATTCACCGTGGCTTGCGAGTGATTATTTTCAGGATTTCCAAAAAATGTTGATGGGTTGGTACGATAAGCAACGCCATTTTGAGAAGGAATTCCTCGATCATTAAAGCGGCTGTCGTGAAAATATTCATAGCCAACTTTTAAATCCGTATTTTTTGTTAAATTAAATGTGGCTGTTGGGTTAAATCCAAATCTTTCAAGATCTCCATGTTGACGAAAAGTTCCTGATTTTTCATACATAGTATTAAGTCGAAGCGAAAATTTATCATTTATTTTATCACCAATATCAGCTTGAATTCTTCTATTATTAAAAGATCCACCTGAAGCAATAACTTGTCTAACTCTTTTTCCATCAGCAACTTTAGAAACGCGGTTAATTAATCCGCCGCTGCCGCCGCGTCCAAATGCCATGGCGTTAGGACCTTTCAAAACCTCAACGCGATCAATATTATATAAATCTCTAAAATATTGCGCATCATCGCGAGCACCGTCAACAAAGAAATCAGCATTACTGCTATTTCCTCTTATGACCACCTGATCGCGATTATTTTCTCCTTGATGCAGAGTTATACCGGGTGTATAGCGAATCGCTTCACCAATGCTGGTAATATTTTGATCACGAATTTGATCTTGAGTAACTACTGAAATTGATTGAGGAACATCAAGAAGAGGGGTGTTAGTGCGGGTGGAGCTACTATTAGAATTTGTTTTATATCCATCAACATCACCGTCATTTGTTTTATTTGCCGTAACTATAACTCGAGGCAAAGTTTTAGAAGATTCAACTTCCTTTATTTTTGCATTGGCTGAATTAATTAAAATAAAGGAAAGCGCAATGAATGAAAAAACAGTGCGGAAAAAAAGATTGATAGGCATAAATTTAAACTAATAGAATTGATAATGATTATCGATAATAATTATCAATTCTATTAGGTCAACTAATTTTTAAAATTTTTTTAATTACAAATAAATTTAAAATGATATTTAAATTGAAATTTTGATTTTTGTTTTTAAGCTCAAGTTAATTATAATGGTAAAATGAAAAAGTTATTAATTTTTTTTATTAAAACATATCAATTCCTTATTTCTCCTCTTCTAGCAAGTCTCTGTGGTTGTAAATGTAGATTTACTCCGACATGCTCTTGTTACATGATTGAAGCAATTGAGAAAAAAGGCTTAAAAAAAGGTTTTATTCTTGGAATAAATAGGCTATTAAAATGCAATCCTTTTTGTAAAAAAACAGGCTTTGATCCTGTTGAATAAATTTAATTCAAAGATGTTTAAATTTTTTTTACTAATTTTTGTTGTAGGTTTTAAGCTTACTGCTTTTGGCGCTGATGCAAATAAAGTTCCACAAAGCTTTGAGGATATTGCTGCCGATTTAAAAGCAAAAAAAGCGCAGCTTGATCCTTTTTCTAAGCAAAAAGTTAAAATTGATGTTGAGTCTCTAGGGCTTGATGATGTTGACGGTAAGCATAAAATCATTGATAATTCAGCTCAAAAAGAAGAAATAAAAATACCGGATCTGCAAAAAAATGAAGCCACACCAGCTGTTGTTGAAAATACAGAAGTTAAAAAAGATGTTGATATTAAGCAAGAAGACCTACAGGTAATTGGAAAAACTTCATCTAATAAGTCAGCTAAAATTAATCGTGATGTTAAAAAAGAAACTTCGGTAAATCAAGCCCCAAAAGTTGTAGACAAATTGGCGGCTCAAAGTGATTTAAGTAAAAACAAGGAAGATGCAAAGAAGCTTGCAAAAGCTAATAGGGCAAATAATTTAAAGCGTCGTTTAGCTTTAGAAAATTCTAAAAAATCTCAAACTAAAAACGAAAAAATTCAATCGCAAAAATCACAAGCTTTAAATGAGCTTAGAAAAAAATATTTATCTATATTTCTTAAAGAAAAAGAAAGTTTTGATGAAATTTCTAGCTTTTCGGATGAAGAAAAAGTTGTTCCAAAAAGAAAAACAATTTCACGATTTGTATTGGAAGAACCTCAACCGGCGCCGATATTAAATCGTTTTCGTAGTTCGCAAAATGTTCATATTCCAACAATTCCAACCAAGCAAGAAAAAATCGATTTACTTTTTGCTGCTGCAGCAAATGAAGATATATCATTTTTTAATGATGCTTATCAAGATGTTATGGATCCAAATGTTGAAAATGGACAAGGTGATACAATTTTAATATTTGCTATATTGATGCAAAAACATGCGGTTATAGAGTCTTTATTGGCAAAGGGAGCAGATCCAAACATGCCAAATAAATTAGGATATACTCCACTCAATATTGCAATTGAATTACTTGATTCAAAATCGTTCGAAATATTATTTAATAATAAAGCTGATATAAAATATGTGGACGGCTTAGGAAAAACATATTTAATGCAATCTGCAAGAGTTGGTTTTTTACCAGCGGTTGAATTATTAATTGATAATGGTTTGGATGTTAACGAAATGGACAATGAGGGCTTTACGGCTCTATCTATTGCCTATCGTTATAAAAAAGAAGTCATTGTGAAATATTTATTAAGACATAATGCTCAAACTTGGATGGAAAAGCCCTACAACCCTCAAGATCAATCAATCATGAGAGAGCTAGAGGAAAAATGGAATTAACTATAAATAAAATTGCAAAAATGAATAATCGTAATCATAAAAAAAATACAAAGAAAAATTATTCTTACAAAAAGCATTTTTTAATTTTTGGTTTTGCTGCCACCATAGCTTTATTTAGCTTTGTTGCGAGCAGCCAATCCATCAGGGCTCAAATTGCCGGAATGTATAACAAGCAAAATGACCAAGTTGCTGGAATAACAGCTCTAATGTCTGCTGTTGTAAGTCATGATGTGGATGGAGTTAGATTTTTTAGTAAAGCTGGAGCTGCTTTAGTTAATCAAAAAAACTTAGGCGGAGCAACCGCGCTGCACCTAGCTTGTAGAGAAAAAGATTTGGAAATTGTAAAAATTTTAATCGAAAGCGGTGCGGACGTAAATGTCGTTGATAATGAAGGCTGGACACCAGTTATGAGAGCTGCTCTTGCTGGCGAAGATAAAATAGTTAATTTATTGCTAGATAATGGTGCGAAATTAGTTTTTGTAAATTCTGCTGGTGAATCTGCGATGTATCATGCGGTGCTCGCAAATTGCAATGCTTGTTTATTTGCAATGGTGGATAAATTTAATTTTATTAAAGATACAAATTCTGTCACTTTAAGGCAGCAAATTTCTGATTCATATCAAATCGCTAGAAACCATGAAAATAAAGAGGCACAAATAGTTTTGGATAATTTATTAGATCAATTGAACAAAGTTCAAGTTTTAAATGAGGGTAATGTTTCTCAAGAAAAAATATTTAATTTAGTTCCAGCAAAAGGTGCTAAACCGACTAAAATAAGTAAGTTTATTGTAAAAAAACCGGTAAAAAAAGTTTTTGTAAAAAAAGTTTTGGAAGTTAAAGAGGAATCCAAAATTAAGCAAGAAGCCGTACTTCCTAAGCAAAATCCGGCTGTTGAAGAAAAACCAGCAACTGATAATGTAATTAAGGCGCCCCCAGCTCAAGATATTTCTAATCAACCAGCGGATGTGCAAAATACTTCGGAATCTTTAAAGGTTAGAAAATTTAAATTTATAGAAGGGCAAAAAGCTAAATTTATAAAGAGACAGCATATTCCAATTAAGGCGGCTAATCAAGACGCTGTAGGTGATAATAAGATTGAAAATAACAGTTCAGTTTCGTCAGATTCAAAGGAAGTGGCTCAATAATTAAAATGGTCAATTATTTAGTTGAAATGGTATAAGAT
>CALBSF010000243.1 GCA_937927795.1 uncultured Rickettsiales bacterium | reverse complement strand
ACGCTTCGCTCGCAATGACGGAATTTACTATCAATAGATTTAGAATTTGGTATATACCAACGCTTAATGCGATAATGACACCAATAATTAATTCATTTTTTTATATTATTTAACCATGTTTGCGTTTTTTAAGATATAATTTTAATAACTCAAATAAGATTAAACCCAACACAGATTTACCTATAACTTTAAATCTCTCCAAACCCCCTTCTTTAACACCATCCCCTTTATAGTTCACAATGATGCAACTAAACTTCTTTTGAATTACTAAAAAAATTATACTACAAGTAAGTATAATTAAAGCTATTGTCTCAAGATAAGCTGCTGGCGCCCCACTAGTTGCATAAACTTCATAAAAAATTTGAGTTAACAAAAATAAAAGCGATTGAGCAAAGAAAATTGTTAATGAACCTAAAAGTAAAATAATTGTTAGAATTGAAAAAATTGGTAAAAATTTCATATGTTTTATAATTTTTTAATAACAACTCCAATCAATGCCCCAATAGCTAAAGCAGTAATTGTAGCACAAAAAGGATGCTCCTTAATATGATGCTTGTATTTATTTTTTACTATGATTGTTTCGGCCTTTTTGGTTTCCAGAAAATCATGTAATTCACAAGCTAACTGCGTAGTAACTTTTTTTACATCATCTACTGAGAGTTCTGACAATATATGGGTAAAATCTTTTTTTTCTTTTGACATAAAATCTCCTAAAAAATTAAAATTGCGATAATCTATTGATCTATTTTTACAAAGGATTTTTTAAGTAAAGTAAAAATAGACCAATAAATTTATGACTTGGTATAGTCAAGAAAGTTATATTAATTATCTTGAATAGTTAATATAACTTCTTTCGCTCCAGTCCAAATAACTATATCTTTATCCCCAACTTCGCATCTCAAACCTTTATAAGGAAAAGCAAGGTCTTTAAACACGTTGGAATCTAAATATTTTTGTATATCAATTCCACCTTGTAATAAAATCTTACTTGACAATTTTCCTAAATCACGAATTTTACTTTCAGGGGCAACAAGAATAATTTTCTCTGCCTTATTTTTATCAAGCATTGCAGATAAATTATCAATCTTATTTGATCCAACAAATTCGCATTTAATATTATTATCTACCTTAATTTTTAAAACCTTACATTCAGTAACAATTTCCAAGCCATCCTTATCCAATTCAACTTTTCTGGGAAGCTTATTGCCATTGGCATCACGAGTTTCAAAGATAGCGCTGCAATCCTCGCCTGCAGGCTTACTGCGGGATGGTTTTGAACTGTAACAAGAGCTTAATAAAGTAACAGCAGCAAAACATCCCACTAAACTTAAAGTTAACGATCTAATTTTCATATAATCTCCTTATTTTAAATTAAATTATTTTTTAAAAATAAATCCCAACAAAACCCCAGCAGCCAAAGCACCTGCTACAGCTATAAAAGGATTTTCCTTGATTTTGCATCGAGATTTATTTCCAATACTAACGATATCGTCTTTTTTATTTTGTAGAAAATCTCCAAGCTCATTTACTAGTTGCAAGGTAATCTGACTGATATTCTCACTTGAAAGATCAGAGAAAATATCTTTTGTGGCGCTAACGGTTGAATTTTTTGCGCTTTTCAAATTTTTACTATCTAGGTCTCCTTGACCTATATCTTTTATTTCTTTTGACATAAATTATTAATTTAAGGTTAATATTACGAAATATAAGGCTAAGAAACCTTATTCGCGTATGTAGAAGGGTAAAAAAACTTGAATAAAGTATCTATACCAACTAGAGTTGAGAATATAAATTTAACATAATTTACACTCGCTCTTACCGTGAAGAATCTAGCTTGGTATCCATTCGGTGAATTATTCAAAAAGAGGGTATTTTTATGCTTACATATATTAAAACAAAATTAAAAACCACCATCAAAGCCAGTAGAATGTGGGTGGAAATGATTCGTCGATTTTTACATCGAGTTTTAGAAGTTCATATCAGAAAAAACTTTACTATTTTAAGCTTTAACGCTCTAGAAAATCTAACCAAAGATAAGGCTTTAGAAACGATCAATAAAATTACCCGAATCAAATCCTCCATATTCGACACCAAAGATTTAATCACCTCAATTTGTAAGCAGTTAGAAGAGGATTTTAGCGGAAAGTTTTGGATAGTTTTTAAGGAAATTGAAAGTGCATCAAGGCCGGATGATATTTATAACGAAAAAATCAAACAAGTTTTAAGTACGATGCTTCCAAGCGTTATTTATCAAACTGACAAGTCCATTTATTTTGAACCAATGTCTGTTGCTAATCGAGCTATTGGAATATTGGTTGCAGAAGTGAATACTTGCGGCCAGCATGCTTTAAGTTTAGGGCGAGTTTTGCCGGTTTTATCCGATCAAATTTCAATTATTATCGATAATAATGAAACTCATATCAAGCTACGAACAGTAATAGTAAATGAAGAGCGCGAAAAATTACGCTCCCTGATTCTTTCCTCAATTTCCCATGATCTAAAAACTCCTTTGGTTTCAATAATTGGCAGCTTAAATATTTATAACAGCCTGTCGGAAAAAAATAAATTAAGTAAAGAAAATAAAAAAATTTTAATCACTACCGCTCTCGAAGAAGCTGAAAGATTAAACAGTTTTATTTCTGACGTATTAGAAATGACTAGGATAGAAAGCGGAGCCATCAAGCCAAATAAAGAAATGATAAGATCAGCTTTTGCTATAAAAAAAATATTAGAAAGGTTCGAAAATAAATTACAAAAATATGAATTAAAAGTTTCTCTGAGTCGTGCAATAAAAATAAATTTTGATCAGATTTCTTTTGAGCAAGTTTTTCAAAATTTAATTGAAAATACATTAAAATATTGCCCCAAAGATACCAAAGTTACAATTTATGATGAGGTAGATAATGACGTTTACCGAATTTTTATTGAAGATGAAGGAGGTGGAATCGAGCCATCAAAATTGGATTTAATTTTTAATAAATTTGAACGATTTGCCCTAGAAGATAAAACGTCTGGAAGTGGCTTGGGTCTTAGCATAGTTAAGGCTTTAATGGAAATAAATAACGCTACTATCAAAGTAAAAAATTCTCCTGGTGAAAAAGGTGCAATTTTTATTTTAGAATTTAAAGATTTCACCAGAAGAACCGTTCCTGCAACATTGCCAAATAATACCAACCCTCAAATTTAATGGGTAATTTATGAAAGGAAAAACTATCAAAACCAAACTTTTATTAATTGAAGACGAAGAAAAAATCAGAAAAATATTAAAGATTTATTTAAAAAATGAAAATTTCGATCTAATTGAGGCTCATGATGGCCAAATGGGCTTGCGCATGTTTCTTTCCCTCAAACCAGAAATTATAATAACTGATTTGGGCTTGCCAGATATTGATGGCAAGGAAGTCATTAAAAGCATTCGCGAATTAAGTGATGTGCCAATTATAGTTTGCTCTGTGCGCAATGATGATAATGAAATTATTGAAGCATTAAATTGCGGAGCCGATGATTACGTAACCAAACCTTTTAATCCAGAAATTCTATTAGCCCGAATCAATGGTAATTTACGTCGCGCTGTATTAAATAATCAAAATACCACTCAAGAGTTTCTAATTAATGGCCCGATAAAAATGGATTTGTTAAAACACGAAGTCATCATTAATAAAAAAGCGGTCTTCTTTTCTCCAAAACAATATAACCTACTAAAATATTTGCTAATCAACAAAGGAAAAGTCTTAACTCATCATGAAATTTTAGGAGAAATTTGGGGCAAGGCCTATTTAAGTGAAAACCAATATTTAAGGGTGCAGATAGGAAACATCCGTGAAAAATTAAAAACCGCCTTAGTAAAACAAGAATTCATCCACACCGAACCTGGAATTGGCTATCGCGCCGAAATTTTAGATAAATAATGACTCTAACGTAGATAACAAAAAGATCTATAGCCTCTGGTGCTAGTTTGGTATAAAGCTACGAGCTATCTTACAAAATTCCTCAATCGTTAAATTCTCAGCCCTTAATTCTGGCTTTATATTTAAACTTCTTAAAATTTCTTCAGCATTATTGTTTACTGATTTTAGTGAAGATTTAATCATTTTTCTTCTTTGATTAAATGCTGCAGCGACAACTCTTTCTAGCTTTTTAAAATCAACATCAAAAAGTGGTTTTGATCTTGGAATAATTTCAACAATTGCTGAAGTAACTTTTGGTGGCGGATTAAAAACCATTCTATTTACTTCAAAAACCATTTTGGTTTCACATAAAAAATTTACCATTACCGCAAGCCTTCCATAATGCTTTGAGCCAGCTTTTGCAACTATTCTTTCAACTACCTCTTTTTGTAACATCAAATGCATTGAGCTAATTTGATCTGCAATTTTTAACCATTTAAATAATAAAACCGTGCCGATATTATAAGGAAGATTGGCGATTATTTTAAATTTTTGACCCAAAAATAATTTTGTTTCATCAATTTCTAAAGCGTCGAAATTAATTATTTCTAAACGATCTTGATAAAAATCTTTTAATTCTTTTAAAAGCTCTAGACATCTTTCATCTTTTTCAATTACGATTAGTTTTTTGCAATTAGCATCCAATATAGATCTGGTAAGGCTTCCCGGGCCCGGACCAACTTCCAAAATTTCTTCATTTAATAAATACCCGCAAGATTTAATAATTTTGTCAGTAAAATTCTTATCTAAAATAAAATTCTGACCCAAAGATCTTTTGGCGTTTAAATCATATTTTTTTATTAATTCTGAAGTTGAAAGTAATGTTGACACTATTTATAAATTTTTTTACCGATTTCAGCAGCTTGTTTTGTTATATCTGGAATGGCGGTAGTTTCTAGTAATGAGCCAAAATTTAAAGCGCCAATAACATATAAATTACCAACATTTGCAACGATTCCCATATCTAAATCATCTTTTAAAATTAACTTACTTTTTGTCATATTATCCATTAAAACGCTAGCAGCTCTAAAGTCTAAGCCGGTGCAATCTATAAATTTTTTATTTTCAATTTTTCCTTTTACAAAAACTAATTTATTTTGCGCAACTAATTGTCTTATTTTTTCAAATTGTTTTTCTGGACATCTGTGACGATAAACTGACCAATATTTTAAACAATGACGAATGAATCTTTTTTTCTTATCCAAACTTAATTTAATCCAAAATTCTTGAGTGATTGGTCTCATAGAATCAATAATCGCCTGCCATTGCTCGCTATTTTTACAAGCCTTAACAAATTTATGAAAAATTTCAGATAGTGGTAAATTAACATCTTCAAGGCAAAGTGGTGGATTGCTTTTTTGATTGTAAGCTGTGCGCTCTTTAGTAACAAATCCGCTTCTTGAATAAGCGAAAATTTTTCCCTGATATTTTTTGTCAATTAAGCTAACTATAGTATCAAAAGCGGTAAGCCCTGCCCCGGCTATGTAAATTTCTGGATCATTTAAATATTGATCTAAATTGCAATTCCAAGAATTATTTTGGATGTTTTTTAAATTAATTCCACTGGCTAAAATCAAGTGATGATAGGCTTGATTATTGATTACAAATAATTTGTTGTGAACTTCTAAATTTTCTACTTCTAAATTAACAAAACGACATTTAATTCCTTTTTCACCAGCTATTTTCAAAGCTTTGCTGGTCATGTCTTCTAGATATAAACCATATAAAACTCTTGGCACAAAATCACTTGATTCAAAAGAATAATTATTATTTTTTAACCAATTAATAAAACTATCTTTATCATCAATTTCGATGCTCATTTTTCCAGCATCAACATTTAATATGTGGCTAAAATTTTTTGTTGAGTAAGCTAATCCTTTGGCTGAAGAAAAGTTTTTTTCAAAAATATCAATTACTAATTCGTGATTTTTTTTATTAAAATTTTTTACCAACTCAAGAAGGCACGAAAGACCGCTAGCGCCAAATCCGATAATAACAATTTTAGTTTTTGCTTTACTGCTTAAAGAGGCTATTTCAGCCCTTGCAGTCATCATGTTATATAATTTTTTCACCGTTTTACTGCCAGTTGTTAAAAAAACAAATGGCAGTAAAGCGTGAATAAACACCGCTATTGAGGCATAAAAAAGATTTATGCCAAAATAAGCGGCGTTTTTTGCATGTTCAAAATAAGTTTCTCCAACATCTTTTAAATGTTTGGTAAAAAAATTCATAATTATAAAATTTTACTAGCTTCAACAAAATCAAGCCCCAAAGCTTCTGCAACTGCTTTGTAAGTAACTTTTCCGCCGCAAACATTTAAACCATGCAATAAATGAACATCATCTTGCATAGCTTTTTTGTAGCCTTTATTAGCCAAAGCTAGAGTGAAAGGAAGGGTTGAATTTTCTAATGCTTGAGTTGAAGTTCTTGCAACCGCACCTGGCATGTTGGTAACGCAGTAATGAACCACACCATCTTGCACATAAGTTGGATTACTATGTGAAGTTGGTTTAC
>CALBSF010000242.1 GCA_937927795.1 uncultured Rickettsiales bacterium | reverse complement strand
CTCCTCGAATCGCTTTGCTCTTCGATCCGCCCTCAAGGGGCGGATGATTAAACTCAAGCCTTATATTGAATTAGCGTTATGAGTTTGAGTGGGCTAGGGATTGAGGCTTAAAATTTAGCGGTTGGATTAATGATCCTTCCAACCAACTCTCTTCAAGAAGAACTCATAACTATCTTCAAAAGTGAAAGTTTTATTATCATCAAATACAATTAATTTATTTGCAACTTTTCTTAAAAAAGTTTCATCATGCGTAACCATAACCACCGCGCCTTCAAAGCTTTGAATTGCTTCAAGTAAAGAATCGCAACTTTCCATATCTAAGTGGTTGGTTGGCTCATCTAAAAGCAGTAAATTCGCGCCTTTTAAGAGAATTTTTCCAAGCGTAACTCTACTTTTTTCTCCTCCACTTAATACTTTTATTTTTTTATTAGCTAAATCTGAAGAAAACATCATATTGCTGCAAACCTGACGAACTCTGGTTTGGGGAAGTTTTTCATCAACTTTTTGTAATTCTTCATAAATTGATGATTCGCCGTCAAGTCGATCAATATTCATTTGACCAAAATAACCAATTTCAACTTTGCTGTTAGTTTTAACGCTGCCATGAAGTGGAATTAAATCTCTAGTGATAAGTTTAAGTAAAGTTGATTTACCCTTACCATTCTTACCAATTACGCAAATTTTATCGCCATTTTCAACTTTAAACGAAAGATTTTTAATTAATGGTAAATCTGCGCTATAACCAAAGGCAAGATTTTCAACTTCAACCATGCTTTCTTTGCTGCCGTAAGGTGAGTGATTAAATTCAAAATCAAGATTCGCAACATGTTCTAATTTTTCTTTAACATCTTGTTTTTCTAACATTTTAACTCTTGATTGCACGCGGCTCGCTTGACTTGCTTTAGAGCCGAAGCGATTGATCCAGTCTTGCGTTACCTGTCTTTGTTTTTCTTCGTTAACACGAGTTTTTTCATACATTTCTTCAGCAATAGCGATTTTTTCGCGCACGCCTTGCGTATTTCCAGAAAGTTTTTTAAATTCTCTGCGATGAATAATTAAAGTGTGAGTAATCACCTGATCCATAAAGCCGCGATCGTGGGTAATTAAAATTAATTCACCTTCCCATTCCAGCAAAAATTCTTTTAACCAGCGAATTGAGTGAATATCAAGATAGTTGGTTGGTTCATCAAGCAACAGCATCTGCGGTTCCATCAATAGCAGTTTTGCCAAGTTTAATTTAACTTGATAACCACCAGAAAAATTCTTTGGATCTTTACTTAAATCTTCATAAGTAAAGCCAAGTCCATATAAAATATTTTCGCCTTTCCAACCTTCATGGTCGCGCTCTGGCGGCAAAACACTGCAAATTTCTTCTAAAACCGTGTCATGAGTAAAATGAATATGTTGCTCTAAATGCCCAATTTTATAGCCACGAGGAATCTCAATTCCACCTTCATCAGGCTCTAATTGTTTTAAAATTAATTTAAGAAAAGTAGATTTTCCACTACCATTTTTACCAATCAAGCCAACTCTTTCGCGGCTATTGATAACAAAGTTACCATTGGTAAAAATATCACGGCCAGAAAATGAAATGGCGAGGTTTTTTGCTTTAATCACTAGAAAATATTGATGAGAATTATATCACAGGCGCTTTTTGAAATTTTGCTTCGCGCGCGCGAAGCCCTGAACAGTCAAGATATATCAGTATTAAGATTGTGTCAATATTAAATTAGAAATTGCGTCTTGTATTATTTACTGAACTTTGTTATAACGCAGAGAATCTTGAGTTAGTTTGGTATGATAATGAAGCACATTAAAATTTATGATGGCCAATTTTCTTTAGAAGTGGATTTTTAAATAAGAATTCAGCTAGATTTTGATAGTTTTTTTAATTTAATTTATTTTTTTATGCAAGCAACAAGATTAGAAGAGAAAGAGAGAGACGCTGTAATATCTTATAAAAAAATTGTGGGAAGGGGGGCAGGTTTTTTTTCAGATGACTTGATTCTTGCTATTTGTTATGAGGGCGGTCTTTTTGGACTTTCCGAGAGTCATTCTAAATATCTTGAGATAGTTGAAGCTCGTAAGTCAGAAGATGCTAATGCTAAGGGTTTTTTTGCGTTCGAGCATCTTTTTGGACCTCATGCGTCGGTGGAAGGTCGGGCGCTTGGTTTGGAAATGTTGAAGGAAGCGGCTCGTTCGGGAGGCGTTAGGGCAAAAACACTTTTGGGATATCTCTATGAACATGGCATAGAACATGGCATAAAAAAAATCTTAGAAAAAGATGCACTTCTTTCAAAAGCTTTATATTTCGAGGCTTTAGAAGCTGGCGATGGGAAGGCTGCTTATTATTTGGGACTCAATTTTAATGATGGTGCCAATGGATTCCCCAAAAATGTCGTGACGGCCAGGCAATATTACGAATGTTCTGCTGAATTGGGATCTCATGAAGGCAAGATAGTCCTGGGACACTGTTATTCTGATGACACTGAAGATTCCGCAAATAAAAAGGCGAATAGATTATATAAAGAAGCTATGATTTTGGGGGATCACATTAGTGCTGAATATGGTTTTGCTACTAATTGTCTTAAGGGAAAAGGTATTGAAAGAAATATTCCTCTAGCTTTATTTCATTTTTCAAATGTTTTTAAAAAAAGATTAAATGAAACATTTTTTAGAATTTTTAAGTTCAGAAATAAAAAGACCGGCAGGGTTAGCGGTTATTGCATACCGTTGTACGCCATGAATTATGAATAAAAATATCCATACCAATAATACTAATACTAATGTAGACAATCTAGCTTTGGGAGATTTTTTTCGTATAGATAACAATAGAAATTTGAGAACGCAGACCTCTGTGTTATTAAACGTAAATCCCGCTCCTAG
>CALBSF010000241.1 GCA_937927795.1 uncultured Rickettsiales bacterium | reverse complement strand
GCTCTTGGTCTTCATTATGATGAGTCTCGGGCTTTCGGTCTTCATAGTATCAAGTCTTAGATTTTCGATTTTCGTCATTGCGAGCGTAGCGTGGCAATCCATTTTTTAATAAAGCACTACTCAAATTCCTTTAATAACATTTCTTAATTCATACATAGCAATCGCCGCAGCATTTGAAGCATTTAGACTTTCAACATTTTTGTCAATATCAATTCTTGCCAAAATATCACAATTTTTCTTTACCAAATCTCTAATTCCATCGCCTTCTGAGCCAATTATTAAGGCTATATTATCATAATCTTTAACTTCCGAAATTAGTGTTTTAGCCTCGCCGGCAAGCCCAACGCACCAATAGCCAATTTTTTTTAGCTTTTCCATTAAATTACTAAAATTTACTACCACCACTAAATCAACTAGATCAATGGTTCCAGCTGATGTCTTTACAATAGTTGCATTTTCTTTTGGCGAATTATGTTCGCAAAAAATAATTTTTTTAACTCCAAAACCAACCGCACTTCTGATAATTGCGCCAATATTATGAGGATCAGAAAGTTGATCTAACAATAATAAAGTTGGTAATTGATCTTTTTGCAAACGATTTAATTCTTCCAATAAATCATATTGATTTTTTACTGGTAATTTTGAACATCTAATCGCCATCCCTTGATGTATCTGACCCCTTCCAACGCATTCATCTATTTTAGTATTATCAACGAATTTTATTAAATTTTTGAGTTCAAAAAGTTTTTTTTGTTGCAAAAATTTTTCTATTTCCGGGGCGGAATTTTTGGTAACTAAAATTTCAAAAATCTTACGACGACCAATTTGAATCGCACTAAAAACAGGATGTTTTCCACAAAGCCAAATCTGATTTTCAGGAACTAAGAAAGAAGAATTACCAAAATCTTTTTTATAATTTTTTTTCATTAATTTTTTTTATCAAGCTCAATTCCAAGCTTTTCTTGATTAATATCTTCTTCTTTTTTTTCTTTAGCCAAATCTTCTACAGGATTTGGCACTAGTCCTTCAGGCTTATCTGTAGAGCTTTCTTGACTTTTTTCAATTTGGGCGCCACTTAATTTAATTAAAATTTTTACTTCCACATCTTTAGTAATTCTATTATTAATCTCATTAATTTCATCTTGAATTAACTGATTACGAATAGCTTCTTTTACTGATTCAAAAGGTAAAATTTTTGCATCGCGAATTTCTATTATTTTCACCAAATGCCATCCAAATTTAGTTTGAATCGGACTTGAAATATCGCCAGATTTTAAGTTTGATATGCCATCAAAAATTTCTTTTAACATGTTGTCTTCAAGCACATAGCCAAGATCACCACCATTTGCAGCGCTTTCTTTGTCAATTGAATATTTTTTAGCTAAATCAGAAAATTTAGCCGGTTTTTTTGATTTTAATTCTTTAGAAATTTTATTTGCCGCTTCTTTATCTTTAAAAACAATATGAGCAATTTTATATTCTTTTTTACCATCTAAATCATTGGTAAATTCAAGATATTTTTCATTGATTTTTTGTTCGCTAGTTTTTTCTTTAATCAAAGAATCAAGATATGCTTGTCTTAAAATTCTTGATTTAGATTCAGCTATTTCATCTTTAACTTCTTTTTTTCTTGAAATGCCTGATTTTTTCGCTTCTTTGGTTAATTGTTTTTCCAAATAAATTTCTTTAGCAATTATCTCAACCACTTCTTGTGGCAAATTAGCAATTTGTGGGAATTTTACCGCACCACTTCCTTGTCCTTCAAAAACTTCACTTAATTTTTTTTCAATTTCTGATTTAAAAATTTTAACGCCGCCAACCTTTGCAACCACAGCATCATTGTCTTTTTTTAAGAAAGAATTTGCTGCAAAAAAAGCTAGCGCAATAGCAAGGGTTGCAATAATAAAAAACTTAGTTGAGCCACTTCTTCTTGAATATCTTTTCATATTTTTAAATTAGAAATTACAAAATTTGGAAATATTTTATGCTGCCCGCAAATCAGATTTAGCTTAGACATATCTGGATTTTCTTGATAAGAAATTCCAAGCTGATTTAATAAAATTCCGCCAGTAACTAAAACATTATCTATGCCATATTGATTAGCGCCTTTAATGTCAGTTTCCAAGCCGTCTCCTATTGCAACAATCTTATCATTCTTGCAATTATTAAAAATTTCGCAAGTCATTTTATAAACTGCAGAAAATGGTTTGCCATAGTAGATCACTTTACCACCAAGTCTTTCATACTCCATCGCTAATGCGCCAGCGCAGATCATTTCGCTGCCATTTTGCTTAACCACAACCAAATCTGGATTAACGCAAAACATTGTTAAATTATATTTTTTTGCTTCCAATGCCTGCGGCAATTTTTCTGCTAAAGTAGAATCATCTCCATCAAAACCAGTGGTAATAGCAAAATCAGCCAATGCTGCCGATTCAACTCTCTCATAGTCAAGACCATCAAGCAAATCAATATCTTTTTTTGGCCCAATATAAAAATATTTTTTACCAAAATTATTTTTATTATTTTTTAAATCCAAATAGAAAGCTTCGCCAGAAGTTAAAATAAAATCATATAGATTTGGAGTAATTCCAAATTTCTCTAAAACCGACGCAACCTTACTAGCTCTGCGCGGCGCGTTAGATAAAAAGCAAATATTTTTATTTTTCTGACGCAAAAAACTTATGGCTTCAAGTGCGCCTTGATATGCTTTATTTCCATCATGAATAACACCCCAAACATCGAAAATAAAATACTGGTAATCGTCCGCTATTTCTTTGATGCTGTGAATTAATACCATTTTAACTTGAAAATTATTTATTGAGCTAAAGATTTTGCAACTTTAGCAACTGCGGCAAAAGAGCTTTTTTTATATTTCATTTTTACAACATCGCCAAGTCTTATCAAATCAGCTGTTTTAGCATCATCAATTAACACCCAAGCGCTTTTTGGCTCTACTTTATCTGCCACAACGCCTTTAGCAATAATTCTAGTTTCAACTTCCATTTCATTGGTAATTGGATTTTCACTTTCATATTGACCACTAACTTCAAATTTATCGCCCTGATTAATTCCATCAGTTGATCCTAGGCTGATTTTAAAAATAGATTTATTGTCATAAACTCTTTTTTCAAGCACATACCCTCTTTTTGAAAAAGCATTTTGTAAATTAACTTTAATATCATCAATTGCACCAATTCCAGCCTTTCTTACCAAGTTGTCATCGCGCTGCGCTGCCTTTGCTTTTTCTCCACCAATTTGCAAGCCACCAAAACTTACGCCACCATCTTGACTGACATTTTCACTTCTTCCTTCTTTATTATCAAATTCAATAACCTCAACAACCGCCATTGAAGGCAATTCATAAATTTTTAAATTTCCAGTAACTTGTGAAGAATATTTATAGCTAGGAGGAATGGTGATAACATTTCCTGTTTTTGGGTCAATATATGTGCTGCCATTTGAATATTTAGAAGTAAATCCAGCATTTGAAATTGATCCAGAAACTGCAAAATCAGCAACTTGCGGCCCTTTATAAGAACCGGTTTTATTCATTTCAACTAAAGCAATTTCTTTTGCTAATTTTTCAGTAGCCTTGCGATCAAGCAATGATGCTAAGCGATTTTGAGATAAAATATTTTCAACTTTATCTGCCAAAGTATTTCCTAAAGAAGTCTCAATGGCAACTTGATTTTCATTTGCATCAAATGCAAAAACCGCAACTTTCGGCAATTTACCTTCCAAATTTTCTTTACTTGGCATAAAAGAACTTTTGCTAATAAATTGTTTTTGATAATTACTAAAATTTTTAATAGTAGGAGCACACGAGCTTGCAAATAAAACGAGTAATAATAATTTTTTCATAAAATATCCTAAAGTTTAAAAAAATAATTTCAAAAAGAAGAAAGCCGCTTGGCAAGCTCGAAAGCTTGCCAAACAGCTTAAATGCAAATTCTTGAT
>CALBSF010000240.1 GCA_937927795.1 uncultured Rickettsiales bacterium | reverse complement strand
CTACCATTAGCAATTCCATCAACATTTTCAAATTTTGCGGTTAAATGATAACCGCTCGAAACCTTGCCTTTAGAGCTGTTAAATGAGGTAAAAAAGAAAATAATTGCGCATAACAAAACAAATGTGCCAACAATAATTTCAAAATAATTATTAGTTTTATTCATATTTTAATTATTAGGTTGCCAAGATTCATATCCTTGGCTAGTATTTTTTACCTTTGATTTAGAAGGATCGTGAGCATTTTTAGTGCCAGTTAGATTGGGTAAATGAATTTTTTGCCAAGCAAATTTATGAGTTTTAATTTTAACTGGCGCAACATTAGTAGAATAATGAAGCCAGCCGTGCCACTCGGCA
Source organism: uncultured Rickettsiales bacterium (assembly GCA_937927795.1). Taxonomy (GTDB): domain Bacteria; phylum Pseudomonadota; class Alphaproteobacteria; order Rickettsiales; family UBA1997; genus UBA2645. Next base: position 952 of record CALBSF010000240.1, on the reverse strand, counting down.
GGAACTTTTGAAGCTTCGGCGATTCCTTTATAGGCAACAAAGCGTTTATTTTTACTATTCAAAAAATACTCATTGCCAAACTCATCAACGCCAACCTTTTGACAAAATAATCTAATTATTAATTTATTGATGAAATTCATTTTTATGCTTAAGAAATATTTTTTAATAGTTTAGACTAAATAATATACTAAACTTTGGTAAAATTTCAATTTGTTTTTTAGTAAATCTAAATATATTTAATTGTATAAAACCTTTAATACTAGTTTAAACTAGCGCCAGAGTTTATAAAATTAAAATTTCGAATCAAAAACATAACTTTTCAAGTGATTTCATTCAACAAATTTATTACATTTGCAATTTTCGCTATCACTTTTGCATCAAGCAATTTAGTGGCTAGCCAACCACAACCAATGACCCAAAAACTATGGGGTAACATTTCCTTGGAAGATGCTAATGCAATAAAAAAAAATAATTAATGCTGTAGAAAATAAAAATTATAACGAAGCCTTAAATTACGTTGCTGAAATAAAAGCTCGAGAATTAATTTTAGCAAAAAAGAATAATCCAGCAACTCCTCGTATGGTTAGCTTTTCTGAAAGTTTAATGGATATTATTTTATGGCACAAATTCAGTAAGTCAGATCCAACAACCATTTCCTTTAGCGATATTTCTCGTTTTATTAACGATAACCCTTTTTATCCAAATATATCTGAATTAAAAAGAAATGCTGAAAAAATTGCAGTTTTAAATAATATTCCATATAAATCTTCAGAAAAATATTTCAAAACCAATCCCGCCAAAACAACGCAGTCAAAGCTCTATCTATTAAAATCAAAAATTGATTATTTATCTTATCTTAAATCAGACCAAGTGGAAAAAAAACAAACTCAAATTGAAATTCAAGAGCAAATATCAAAATTATGGATTGAAGAAGATTTTTCTATTGAGGAAG
>CALBSF010000239.1 GCA_937927795.1 uncultured Rickettsiales bacterium | reverse complement strand
CTCATTTCATTGGAAAAATTTCTTTGCACACCAATTTTCCCAATCCTCACTCGCAAGCATATTTTATTGCTCCTCGAGGAATTGCTTTTACTCCTGATGGTAAATACGCCCTGGTTCTTGCAACTGAAACGGGAAGTTTAATTATAGTCGATGCGATTAAGCACCAGCAGATCTTGGAGATTGCACCAATTGATTCTCAGTTAGCAGGAAGAGAGTTAAATGTTCGCCACATCGTTATAGCTAAAGATGGCAAGACTGCTTACTTAAGTCATATGAGAGGAAATGCCATTTCAAGAATTGATTTGGTAAAGCTTAGAGAAAAAATTTCAAGCTTAAAACAACTTGGAACCCATGTAACGATGCCCGCTAGTACATGGTCTGATTTATTGATTCCTTTTCAAACTTCTAATGGAATAAAGACTATTTTAGTGCTTGAAGATTATCCTCGAGACCATCCAAATCTGCCTGGAAAAAAATGGGCATTTGCCCATCCAAATACAATTGTTCTTGATCCTGTTAAAAATCGTTATCTGTACGTTTCAAGCCGAACCTCAACAACTCCAGATGATTCAAAGGTTGATTCTAAACTTATGGGGAAAATTGATATTATCGATCTCAAAAAAGATAAAATTGTTTTTAATAATTTTGAAACTAGCAATTTAAATCAGAGAATTTTTGATTTAGAAATTAAATCTACTCCTGATTTTGCGCTGGCTGGCAAAACTAATAAAGAAAATTCTTTTGAATTATTTAAGAAATATTTTCCCTTAAGTGCAAATTATAAAATTGTTATTTGTTGTTTTTCTGATATTGAAAGGAGTCAGCTAAATCGTATCTTACACGACCATGATGTTAGCAGTGTTATGCTAGATAGTTTTGAAAAAGTTTTAAATTTACCGAAAAATTTTATTGGTTTGGTGAATGTAAAATTAGATCATGGCTTTCAAACTAGTGATTTGGTTTTTATTTCAGAACAAGATTTGCTTGGTGAAAAAATAATTAGAAAGAAAAGTAATCGCGATAAGGATGCAGCTAAGAGGCTTTTGGAAGAAGGGTTGTCGATTAGTTTGGGTGAATTGGTGGTGCACCGCGACCATGGGATTGGGAAGTTTGATGGAATTCACACTATCAATGCTTCGAATATTAAAATCGACATGATAAAAATAATATATGGCGGAAGCGATGTGTTATTTGTGCCGGTTGATGATATAAATTTAATTACTCGTTATGGGGCGGATAATCCTTTAATTGAGCTTGATCGCCTTGGAGTTGCAACTTGGAAAAATCGCCGTGAAAAAGTTAGAAAAAGAATTAAGGTTGCAGCAGAAGAATTACTTAGAATTGCCGCGGCAAGGAAATTGAGAAAGGCGGCTATTTTAGAGCCTGAACAGCATTTTTATGATGAGTTTAAGGCGCGATTTTCTTTTGTTGAAACTGAAGATCAGATGCGCGCGATTGAAGAAGTTGAGGAAGATTTAAGGCGCGGATCGCCGATGGATCGTTTGATTTGTGGGGATGTTGGGTTTGGTAAAACTGAAGTGGCAATGCGAGCTGCGGCGGTTGTGGTTAGTAGTAATTTGCATGAACGGATGGGCGCGGTTGCAAACCACGCCCAGCATCGAGAAAAAAACTATACACAAAATCAAACAAACAACGCCCAGCATCAAGAGATAGATCTAGATCAAAAACTTCATGAAAATTTACAACAAGATCAAGAATCAGATTCTTCTTTTTATGAAAAACCAAAAAATCAAGTTGCCATAATAACCCCAACTACCCTACTTACTCGCCAACATTATAAAAATTTTACTAAAAGATTTGAAGATACTAATATCAAGATCGCTCAGCTTTCTAGGCTGGTTGGACTTGCCCAGTCAAAAAAAACCAAGGAAGAATTAGAATCGGGCAAAATTGATATTGTGATTGGAACCCATTCTTTGCTGCAAAAAAATATTAAATTTAAAAATCTTTCTTTAGTAATTGTTGATGAAGAACAGCATTTTGGCGTTGCACAAAAAGAAAGATTGAAAGAATTAAAAAATGAAGTTCATATTCTAAATCTTTCTGCTACGCCAATTCCAAGAACTCTGCAAATGTCAATGACGGGAGTTAAAGATTTAAGTTTGATTGCAACCCCGCCAGTTGATCGCTTAGCGGTTCGTAATTTTGTGATGGATTATGACTCAATAATCGTTAAAGAAGCGGTGCTAAGGGAGTATAATCGCAGCGGAAAAGTATTTTTTGTGGTGCCAAGAATTCGTGATATTGAAGAGATGGAGCCAAAATTAAAAGTCTTACTTCCTGATATAAAAATTACTCATGCTCACGGTCAAATGAGCCCGTCGCAGCTTGATGAAATCATGAATAATTTTGTTGATGGCAAAATTGATATGCTGCTTTCAACCACAATTATTGAATCAGGAATTGATATTTCTAGCGCCAATACAATTATAATTTATAAAGCAGAAATGTTTGGGCTTGCTCAGCTCTATCAGCTTCGTGGGCGCGTTGGCAGAGGAAAAGTTAGAGCTTATGC
>CALBSF010000238.1 GCA_937927795.1 uncultured Rickettsiales bacterium | reverse complement strand
CCCATCAAAGCACGATTCGCATCGTCATTTTCAAGAAACGGAATTAAAGTTGTTGCAATTGAAACGATTTGCTTAGTTGAAACGTCGATATAGTCAATATTATCAGGAGTCATCATGATATATTCACCATTTTTACGACAGCTAACTAAATCAGATTTTATAACCCCTTTAGCATCAACTTCAATAGTTGAAGGAGCAATTGCAAAATCAACTTCTTCCATGGCAGATAGGTAAACTACCTCATCAGTAATTTTGCCATTAGCAACTTTACGATATGGAGTTTCAATAAAGCCGTAATTATTAACTCTAGCATAAGTTGCTAAACTGTTGATCAACCCGATATTCGGGCCTTCAGGAGTTTCAATTGGACAAATTCTACCATAATGAGTTGGATGAACGTCACGCACTTCAAAACCAGCTCTTTCACGAGTTAAACCGCCCGGTCCAAGCGCTGAAAGTCTACGCTTGTGCGTAATGTCAGCCAAAGGATTGGTTTGATCCATGAATTGTGAAAGCTGCGAAGTAGCAAAGAAGTCTTTAACCGCAGTTATCAATGGTTTTGAGTTAATAATGCTTTGAGGCATTACTGTGTCAACTTCAACTGAATTAATTTTTTCTAAAATTGATTTTTCAATACGAACCATACCGATTCTAAGTTGATTTTCAATCAACTCACCAACTGCACGAACCCTTCTGTTAGCAAGGTTGTCAATATCATCTGTTTTTAGATCGCTATGCTTAATTAAGCTTAGAATTTTTACAGTTCTTTTGATATCATCAGGAGTTAAGAATAAAATATTTTTATCAATATTTAGTCCTAAGCGATGATTCATTTTCATTCTACCTACGTCAGATAGATTATATCTAGCGTCAGAAAAGAATAAATTATCAAAATAATTTTTTGCAACTTCAACTGAAGAAGGAGATTCGCCAAGTCTAACCGCTTTATAAATATCAAATAAAGCATCTTTTTGATTTTGGTTTTTATCTATCAACATTGTGTTGTATAGGTATGGTCCAATATCAGATTTACTTGGATTAACAATTTTAATAGTTTTGAAATGTAATTTTTGTAAAATTTCTAAACTTTCTAGAGTGATAATACTGCCCGCTTCAAGTAAAATTTCTCCGGTATCAACATCCATTAGATCTTGAGCCACAACATATCCAAGCAATACTGCATCAGTTAAAACGTAATATTCAAACTTGTCTTCTTTTAATTTTTCAAGAATTTTACGAGTGATTTTTGAACCTTCTTTTACTTTTACTTCACCAGTATCAGCACAAACTAAATCATAAGGAATTTTTTTGTTACCAAAAGCTTCGGCTTCAAATTTAATTGCCCAGCCGTTTTTAGCAAAAACTGCGTCAACAGAGCCATAAAAGCTTGAAATAATATCTTCAGCTGACATGTTGATTGCGCGAAGCAATGAAGTAACTGGAATTTTTCTTTTTTTATCAACTCTAAAGTAAATAACATCTTTGCTGTCAAACTCAAAATCAAGCCAAGAGCCGATGTAAGGAATAATTTTTGCAGTATGAACTTTGGAGCCTGAAAGTTTAACATTCTCACTATCGAAAAACACACCTGGCGCTCTACGCATTTGAGAGACGATTACTCTTTCTGCACCATTAACAATAAAGCTTCCTGTTTCTGTCATCAAAGGAATATCGCAAAGGTAAACTTCTTGCTCTTTAATTGAGCGAATTTCCTTAACTTCACTTCCTTCTTCTTGATGCCACAAAATTAATCTAAGCTGTGCGCGCAGTGGAGAAGAAAACGTTCTGCCTGCAGACAAGCATTCATGAGCCTCATATTTTGGCTGACCTAAATCATAACCAATAAATTCAACCGTCACTCTTCCCGCAGAATCTGAAATTGGAAAAAACGAATTGAATACTGCCTGAATACCAACATTTTCGCGGGCTTTCGGGTCGGCATCAATTTGTAAGAAATTTTTATAAGAATCTTTTTGTAAAGAAATTAAATGAGGGATAACCTCTTTGTCTTTATTATTGCTAAAGCTTTTTCTAAACAAAGCTTGATCAAAATTACGATTTTGAATCACCTTTAACCTCTTGGATTGGTTATTATTGAAGTTTTTGATAATATGGATTTGGTTTTTTTGCTATTTTTAAAAAACAGCAAAGCCAATCCGCCAGAATCATTGACGGATTGGCTAAAAAATTAAATTTAAACTATTTCAATTCAACTTTAGCGCCGGCTGCTTCAAGTTTTTTCTTAAGTTCTTCAGCTTCAGCTTTAGCAACGTCAGATTTTACTGTTTTAGGAGCGCCTTCAACTAGATCTTTAGCTTCTTTTAAGCCAAGATTAGTGATAGCTCTAACCTCTTTAATAACGTTGATTTTGTTTTCACCAGCAGCAGTTAAAACAACTTCAAATTTGTCTTTAACTTCAGCTGGAGCTGCAGCAGCGCCAGCAGCAGGAGCAGCAGCAACTGCAAAAGAAGCAGCAGAAACTCCCCATTTTTCTTCTAATTTTTTGCTTAATTCAGCAAGCTCTAGTACAGTTAGAGCTGATAATGTTTCTGTAAGTTGTTCAAGATTAGCAGACATTGTTTTTACCTATGTTTTTTTAGTTAATATTATTACTTACTCTTGTTTAGAAGAGGCGTAATTTGTTAATAAAGAGACCATTCCAGATTGCGGAGCGTTAAGAACTCGCACAAATTGAGATTGAACCCCGTTTAGTTTGCCCAAGAAAGAAGCTCGAACTTCCTCTAAAGAACCTAGAGTGGCCAAATTTTTAATGGCACTTTCAGCTATTAAACTTTTGTTTAAATAGCCGATTTTTATCTTCAAAATTTCAAGTTGTTTAGCAAAATCAGTTAAGGTTTTTGCTAAAGCAACAGGATCAGAAGAATAAAGAATTGCTGTTGGTCCACTCAAGTGTGGAGTAAGAATTTCTAGATCAGTTCCTTTAACCGCAACTTTAAGTAAGGTGTTTTTTGCAATTTTCATGCTGCAACCTTTTGCTTTAAGTCCAGTTCTCATGTCATAAAGCTGTTTATCGCTCATGCCACGATAGTGAATAACGGCAACTAAAGTGCTGTTAAGCAGCTTTTCCTTTAGATGAGAAACTAATTCTGATTTTTGATTTCTGTCCATTTTAAAAAATATTTTTCAAGTTATATCGATTCAACAGCAACCTGTATCGACGGCCCCATTGTTGAATTTAGGTAAAATTCTTTAATGAATTTTCCTTTAGCAGATTCAGGCTTAGCATCTTTAACAGCCTTAACTACTGATTTAATATTTTCAAGCAAAGAATTAGCTTCGAAATTTATTTTTCCAACCAAACAATGAACCGTTCCAGCTTTGTCATTTTTGAAATCAACTTTACCTTTTAAAGCATCTGAAATTGCTTTTTTGATGTCAGTTGTAACTGTGCCATTTTTTGGACTTGGCATTAAGCCACGGGGCCCAAGTTTTTTAGCAACTTTACTTATTTTTTGCATTACATCTGGAGTTGCCACGCAAACATCAAAATCTACAAAACCAGCTTCAATTTTAGCTATAAGATCTTCAAGACCAGCAAAAATTGCACCAGCTTCAAGAGCTTCTTGTTTTTGATTGTCGTTAGCGGCAAAAACCACAACTTTAACTTTTTTACCAGAACCATTTGGCAATAAAACAGAACCTTTAACGGTTTGATCTGATTGTTTTGCGTCAATTCCTAAATTGAAAGCAACATCAAGAGATTCAACAAATTTGCGTTGTTTTGCAGCGCATAATTCTTGAGCCTTCTTAATAGCTTCTTCAAGGTTGCTAGCTGTGTATTTTTCAACTACAGTCAATTTAGCTTTTTTTATCTTTTTAACCTTTTTTTCTTTTGTTTCTTTTTTATTAGTCATCTTAAAAATCTTAAAAATTACTCTACAACTTCCAAACCCATTGAGGTAGCGGATCCGGCAACCATTGCCATGCAGCTTTCAAGGCTGGTTGCGTTCATATCAACCATTTTCTTTTTAGCCACATTTGCAATTTGTGCTTTGGTAATTTTACCAACGGTATCTTTTCCAGGAGCAGAAGATCCTTTAGCTAATTTGATTTCTTTCATAATCAAATAAGAGACAGGAGGACTTTTTACAGTAAAAACAAAAGATTTGTCTTTATAAGCGGTAATAGTTACTGGAATCGGAGTTCCTTGCTCGTAATCTAATTTTAAAGCGTTAAATTGCTTACAAAATTCCATGATATTTAAGCCCTTTTGACCTAATGCTGGACCAATTGGAGGAGCTGGATTGGCTTTCCCCAAAGGCACTTGAAGCTTAATTAAGCCAAGAATTTCCTTGTTTTTTGACATATTTTTATGATTTTACTTACTAATCAGTGGTTACATACTAAGATTATTACAAATATCTATTTTGGATTATTTGAATTAATTTAGTATTTTAAGGGATTTAAGAAGCGTTACCCTTGAAATTCTTTTTCAAAACTTTTTTTAAAACTTTTTAGTTAGTTTTTTGAAGGCGCAGTATTTTATTTTTAAAAAAATAAAATGCAAGCATCTTTTTTAAGAAATTTTTTCAACTTGGTTTACATCAAGCTCAACCGAAGTTGCGCGACCAAAAATCAAAACTGAAATTCTAACTTTTTGCTTTTCTACATCAAAGGCTTCAACCACGCCAGAGAAAGACTCGAAAGGACCTTCTATGATGTTTAAAGTTTCGCCAATATCGAATATGAAGCTTTTTTTCTCAGTTTCTTGAATTGCAGAACTATTTAAAATTTCTTGCATTTTATCTTCAGTAACTGGTTGTGGATTATTTTTTCCACCTAAAAATCCCATTACTTTTGGAATTGAATTAATCATGCTATATGCTTCACTTTGCAAATTAGCATTAACAAAAACATATCCAGGAAATAATTTTTGCGCTTCTTGAACCTTTTGACCTTTTTTTATTTTAATAATTTGTTTAGAAGGAACAAAAACTTCAGCGACATTATTTTCAAAAACACCGCGCAGCATCATAGATTTGATTTCGCCGGCAATTTTATTTTCTTGCCCCGCCATCACATTTAGGATATACCATTTATTTTCTATTTTATTTTCCATTAATCTTTCGTAAATAATTTATAAACCAAAAATAAGACCGATAACTTTTGCAAAAACAAAATCGGCGAACAAGATAACCAATGAAACCACGGTAATTGTTGCAATTATCGTAAGGGTGGTTATGTAAGTTTCTTTTTTTGAGGGAACTTGAAGTTTTTTCAATTCCTCAATTACTTCTTTAAAAAAGTTAATTGCTTTGTTCATTGATTAAAAAATTTTGGAAAGCCAATTTTTTACCGAAATCTGATTAGTCAGATCCCAGTGGCATCTCCCCTTAATTCTTGCCCCAAGAATTTCAAAATAATGGCAGGAGCGAGAGGAATCGAACCCCCAACCAACGGTTTTGGAGACCGCTACTCTACCAGTTGAGCTACGCTCCTAAATATTATTGCACTTTATTTGAACTAGATTCTAAAGCAGATTTTTCAAATCTTGCTTTAAAGCAAACTGGATCGGCCGAGCCGTCTTTTTTTACATTCGCTCTACAGTAAACTAGTCCTTTTTTTACTTTATTGCCTTTACTTTTTGCCGCATAACCATCAATCCAAACATCTTGCTTGTCACTTAAAAATCGACTATGAGTTTTTGGATTGAAGCAACTAGCTAGCAATGATAGCAACAAAAAAGAAAAAAATATTTTTTCATAAAACTTTGTGCGCTTTTAAATTAAATAGCGATAAAGCCACTATTTTAAAGACTTTTATCCCGTTTTTAAATGCGAACATTTAAAAACGGGATAATAAACTATTTAATAATCTTAGCCACAACCCCAGCACCAACAGTTCTGCCACCTTCACGGATAGCAAATCTTAAACCTTCTTCCATGGCGATTGGAGCGATTAATTCAACATTGATTTTAACGTTATCACCAGGCATAACCATTTCAGTTCCTTCTTGTAAGGTAACTGCACCAGTTACGTCTGTTGTTCTGAAGTAGAATTGAGGACGATAGTTTTTGAAGAATGGAGTATGTCTTCCACCTTCTTCTTTACCAAGAATATAAACTTCGGCTTCGAAAGTTGTGTGAGGAGTGATTGAGCCTGGTTTACAAAGAACTTGTCCTCTTTCAACATCTTCTTTTTTAGTTCCTCTAAGAAGGATACCAGCGTTATCACCAGCTCTTCCTTCATCAAGAAGTTTTTTGAACATTTCGATGCCAGTGCAGATAGTTTTTTGAGTAGCTTTTAAACCAACGATTTCGATTTCGTCGTTTAGTTTTAAAATACCTCTTTCGATTCTACCAGTAACAACTGTTCCTCTTCCTGAGATAGAGAATACGTCTTCAATTGGCATTAAGAAAGCTTGATCAACTGGACGTTTTGGTTCAGGGATATAAGAGTCAACAGCATCCATAAGGGCTTGAAGAGCAGGTTCGCCATATTCTGAAGAATCGCCTTCTAAACCTTTTAGAGCAGATCCTTTGATAATTGGGATAACGTCTCCAGGGAAGTCATATTTGCTTAATAATTCACGAATTTCCATTTCAACTAGGTCAAGAAGCTCTTTGTCTTCAACCATATCACATTTATTCATGAAAACAACGATGGCAGGAACACCAACTTGTTTAGCCAAAAGGATGTGTTCACGAGTTTGAGGCATTGGACCATCAGCAGCAGAAACTACTAAAATAGCACCATCCATTTGAGCAGCACCGGTAATCATGTTTTTTACGTAATCGGCGTGACCTGGGCAGTCTACGTGAGCATAGTGTCTGTTTTTGGTTTCGTATTCTACGTGAGCGGTATTGATTGTAATACCACGTTCTTTTTCTTCTGGAGCAGCATCAATTTGATCGTAACCTCTTTTTTCTGCTAGACCTGATTTAGACAGGTAGGTTGTGATAGCGGCAGTTAATGTTGTTTTGCCGTGGTCAACGTGGCCGATTGTGCCGATGTTGACATGGGGTTTGGTGCGTTGGAAGACTTGCTTTGACATAAATATATCTAAACCAAAATATTAACAATGTATGATAACTTATCTTCTTACAAAATAAGTTATGTAATTTTTGAATTATCAAAAATCTTTTTCTTAAAAGAATTTCAGAAAAAAAATCGTAAAATATTTTTTTTCTGAAATTCTTTAAATCACTCCAGAAGCCTTGAAAATAAAGGCTAGATAATGAGTTTATAATGAACAAATTATCAAGAGGGCTAGTATTGTAATTAATTGCGCTGATTTTTGCAAGCGAAATTTACTATTTTTTTTAAGTTTTTATTTTTATTTCTTTTTAAGGAAATTTTTAAATAATCTTTGATGGTGTTAATCAAGGATTGGTGTGGTTTTAAGTGATATTTTTTACCGCAACTAATTTTTTAGTTGCGGTAAATTTTTTAATTATAAAAAAGAAATTTATGCTTTTTTAGCTTTAATTTCTTCAGCTACTGCAGCAGGAACTGGTTCGTAAGAATCAAATTCCATAGAGTAACTAGCTCTTCCTTGTGATAGTGAGCGAAGGCTATTTACATAGCCAAACATTGCTGCCAAAGGAACTTTAGCAGTAATTACTTGCGCAACATCACGACCTTCTAAATTTTGAATTTGACCGCGGCGTGAGTTGATGTCGCCAATTACGTCGCCCATATATTCTTCTGGAGTTACAACTTCAACTTTCATTATTGGTTCAAGAATAATTGCGCCAGCTTTGTCCATAGCTTCTCTAAAAGCACTGCGAGCAGCGATTTCAAAGGCTAAAACGCTTGAGTCAACATCGTGATAAGCGCCATCAATTAAGCGAGTTTTTAATCTAACTACGGGGTATCCAGCTAAAGAGCCAGTGTTTTTAGCTGATTCTAGACCTTTTTCAACGCCTGGAATATATTCTTTTGGAACGCGTCCACCAACAACTTCGCTTTCAAAGATAAAATTGTCTTTAGAGTCAGCTGGAAGTGGTTCGAAAATGATTTTTACTTTTGCAAATTGACCAGCACCACCAGATTGTTTTTTGTGAGTGTAATCAATTTCAACTTGCTTAGTAATTGTTTCGCGATAAGCAACTTTTGGTTGACCAATATTGGCTTCAACCTTAAATTCGCGTTTCATGCGATCAACAATGATTTCCAAGTGTAATTCGCCCATTCCTTTAAGAATAGTTTGACCTGATTCTTGATCTGATTCGATTCTTAAAGAAGGATCTTCTGAAGCTAGGCGAGATAAAGCCATACCCATTTTTTCTTGGTCAGCAGTTGATTTTGGTTCAACTGAAACTTCGATTACTGGTTCAGGGAAAATCATTCTTTCTAAGATGATGTTGTAGTCTGGTTCAACCAAAGTATCACCAGTTGTAGTATCTTTTAAACCAGCAAGAGCCACGATGTCTCCAGCGTGAGCTTCTTTGATGTCTTCACGGTTATTTGCGTGCATTAATAAGATACGGCCGATTCTTTCTTTTCTGCCTTTTGTTGTATTAACAACGCCGCTGCCACCAGTTAAAACTCCTGAATAGATACGAACGAAGGTTAGGGATCCAACGAATGGATCGGTCATAATTTTAAAGGCTAGGCCAGCAAATTTTTTATCAGCGCAAGTTATGTTGATTGCTGATTCATCTTTTAGGTCAATTGCTGGAGTTTGTTTAATGTCTAGTGGGCTTGGTAAGTAATCAACAACTGCGTCTAGTAAGGTTTGAACGCCTTTATTTTTGAAAGCGGTTCCGTTTAGAACTGGAACAAAAACACCATCAACCGTAGCTTTTCTGATGCATCTTTTTAGGTCTGCTTCAGAAATTTCTTTGCCGTTAAGATAGTCATCCATTAGCTTGTCGTCTTGCTCAACAGCTGCTTCAACTAGTTGTTCGCGATATTCTTTAGCTTTGTCTAATAAATCAGCTGGAATTTCTTCCAAAGTGTAATCAGCGCCCATAGTTTCATCTTTCCAAACTACGGCTTTCATTTTAATTAAATCAATTAATCCACCATAATTTTCAGCTTCATGAATTGGCAATTGAAGAGGAATTGGGCGAGCGCCAAGTCTGGTTTTCATCATGTCAACGCAGCGGTAAAAATTAGCGCCAGTTCTATCCATTTTGTTAACAAAACACATTCTAGGAACGCGATATTTGTTAGCTTGACGCCATACTGTTTCTGATTGTGGTTCAACGCCAGCAACTGCGTCAAATACAGCAACTGCGCCGTCTAATACACGAAGTGAGCGTTCAACTTCGATAGTGAAATCTACGTGTCCTGGAGTGTCGATGATGTTGATTCTGTGTTCTTTCCAAAAGCAAGTTGTGGCAGCAGAAGTAATTGTGATTCCGCGTTCTTGTTCTTGTTCCATCCAGTCCATTGTGGCGGCTCCGTCGTGAACTTCACCTATTTTGTGAGATTTTCCAGTGTAAAAAAGAATTCTTTCAGTGGTAGTTGTTTTTCCAGCGTCGATATGGGCCATAATGCCGATATTACGATATTTTTCAATTTCAATTTGACGTGCCATATAAATAAATTTTTAAAAATTAAGCAAAACTGTTGATAATGCTATAAAATAGGGGGCTAGAAAGATACAATTATTCTTTTAATTAACAAGGGGAATTTCGTTTTTTAATAAATAATCTGTAAAGTGGACACAATAGCGCAGTTAATGGTTTGCGAAGGGTAAAATAGATCTTTTTTCCATCAATTAAGGTTGGGTTTTCTCCTAATTTTGAAATATTATGTAGACCTCTGAGGTAATTTTGGTACACACCAAACTACAATTCTATTAACGCTTTTTTGCGAAGTAGTTTTTGAGGAAAAATCAAAACTATTTTGGTTATTTGTTAATTTATTTGTGGGAAATAGTATTGTTTGGTGTGGGTATTTGTTAAGCTGGTTGTTGAGTTTTTATGGAAGAATAGTGAAATGCTATTTTTTAGATTAAATTGACTTAGCTTGCAATAAAAAAGGCGACCTTTTAAGGGGTCGCCTTTTTTATTTTTTTGGTTATTTTTTTACCAGCGGTAGTGAGCGAAAGCTTTGTTAGCTTCGGCCATTTTAAATACTTCTTCTTTCTTTTTAGCTGCCCAGCCTTTATTTTCTAAAGATTCTAAAATAACAGTAACAACTTTAGTTGAAAGACCTTTGCCTTTGATATTTTCGATTGAGGTTTTTAGCCATTTTAAAGCTAGAGCAGAGCCTCTTCTAGCAGAAACTTCAACTGGAATTTGATAGGTTGCACCACCAATTCTTCTAGATCTAACTTCAATTTTAGGAGTTATATTTTCGATAGCTTCTTTGAAAATTTCAATTGGGCTTCTTTTTAATTTTTTTTCTAAATTATCAAAAGCTTCGTAGATTGCTTTTTCAACTACTGATTTTTTTCCGTCATCCATTAAGCGGTTGGCGAATCTAGAAACGATTATTTCGTTATATTTAGCGTCTGGAAAAATTTTTCTGACTTTTGCTGCTCTTCTTCTCATATTATTTAAATAGTGCTATTTTAAAATTATTTAGGTTTTTGCGCGCCGTATTTAGAGCGGGCTTGTTTTCTGTTTTTAACGCCTTGAGTATCTAAATATCCTCTAATAATGTGATATCTAACACCTGGCAAATCTTTTACACGACCACCTCTGATTGCAACAACAGAGTGTTCTTGTAGGTTATGACCTTCACCTGGAATGTAAGCAATAACTTCAAAACCGTTAGTTAATTTAACGCGAGCAACTTTACGAAGTGCTGAGTTTGGTTTTTTTGGAGTTGTTGTATAAACACGAGTGCAAACACCTCTTTTTTGTGGACAAGCTTTCATTGCTGGAACCTTGTTTTTAGCGCTTTGCTTCAGTCTAGGTTTTCTGATTAATTGATTGATTGTAGGCATTACTTAACTTCAAATGCTTGTTAAAATTTAATATATTTTTAGCTAAAAAAATAAAGGGGCTAGAATTTTAGTTGCTTTTTATTTTTTAGTCAAGAAGGTTTTTTAAAAAGAATTGGGGGTGGTTGGTTCGATGAAAAAGCTCGAGGATTCTGTGGGTTGGTTTTTTGGCTAAAACTCACGAGATCCTCGATGCTTCGCATCAAGGATGACGGCTGGTGGGAGGGTTGTGGGGTTTGTTCTTCAAGGGTGGAGACCTTAAAAGGTTTGTTCTTCAAGGGTGGTGACTTGAAGTTGAGTATTATAATTTACTAGAGTTTTTTTCTAGGTATTTAGCAACTCCTTCAGCATTAGCTTTCATGCCTTCTTTTCCTTTGTTCCAGTTGGCTGGACAAACTTCGCCGTTGGTTTGGAAGAATTTTAGGGCATCAACCATTCTGATTGCTTCTTCGATGCTTCTGCCAAGCGGTAAATCGTTGACAACTTGATGGCGAACTACTCCTTCTTGGTCAATTAGGAAGGTGCCGCGAAGTGCAACTGCTTCGCCGGTTAAAACATCATAATCACGAGCGATTTGTTTGGTTAAGTCAGCAACTAATGGAAATTGAACTTGACCAATTCCGCCTTTATTTACTTCGGTATTTTTCCAAGCAAGGTGAGAATATTTTGAGTCAACTGAAACGCCAATTACTTCAGCACCAAGGTCTTTGAAAGATTGTAAATGATTGTTGAAAGCGATAATTTCAGAAGGGCAAACAAAAGTAAAATCAAGAGGATAGAAAAATAAAACCCCGATTTTTCCTTTTAAATAGCTGGTAAGATTGAAGTTATCATTGATTTCATTATTAGGCATTACTGCTGAAGCAGTGAAATCTGGAGCCTTTTTTCCGACAAGAACTGACATATTTTAAAAAATTAAAGTTTGATTCGAACATTTTTTTAAAAAAAACTCGAGTGTAAAAGTTATTTAATGTTAGACTAAAAAAAGTCAATGCCAAGTTTAAATTTTGCGTAAATATTTTTTAAAATAATTTTTGCATCTTAAAAATAATCAAACACAATATGATGTGTTATTTTTGGTAAATATACCACTATATATAGTTTTTCAACCTAAATTCTTTGCATCCTATGTCTTTACTTGATTCCAAGCCAGTTTACAAACCTTTTCATTATCCTTGGGCTTATGATGCGTGGTTAAAGCAGCAGCAAATTCATTGGCTTCCTGAGGAAGTTCCTTTGGCAGATGACGTTAGAGATTGGAAGCATAATTTAACTTCTAATGAAAAGAATCTTTTAACGCAAATTTTTCGTTTCTTTACTCAGGCAGATATTGAAGTTAATAATTGCTATATGAAGCATTATTCGCGCGTGTTTCAACCAACTGAAGTTCAGATGATGCTGGCAGCATTTTCTAATATGGAAACTGTTCATATTTCAGCTTATTCGCATTTGCTTGATACTATTGGAATGCCGGAAAATGAATATCAGGCATTTATGAAATATAAAGAAATGAAGGATAAATATGATTATATGCATGAATTTGGTGTTTCTACTAAGAAGGATATAGCTACTACTTTAGCGGTTTTTGGTGGATTTACTGAAGGGTTGCAACTTTTTGCATCTTTTGCAATTTTACTTAATTTTCAAAGATTTGGTAAAATGAAAGGAATGGGACAAATTGTGGCTTGGTCGGTGCGCGATGAAACTCTTCATACTAATTCTATTATCAAATTATTTAGAACTTTTGTGCATGAAAATCCGGAAGTTTGGGATGAGGAATTGAAGGGTAGGTTGTATAAAGCTTGTGCAACTATTGTGCATTTTGAAGATGCTTTTATTGACTTGGCTTTCGAGATGGGTAACGTTGAAGGACTTACTTCGCGCGAAGTAAAAAGATATATTCGTTATATTGCTGATAGAAGATTGAATCAACTGGGGCTTAAGGATATTTACATGATTGATGTTAATCCACTTCCTTGGCTTGATGAGATTTTAAACGGCGTTGAACATACAAATTTCTTTGAAAATCGCGTGACTGAATATAGTAAAGCTTCTACAACTGGAACTTGGGAAGATGTGTTTAAAGAAATTGACAAAGATCGTCAAGAAATGTTAGCGGTTTAAATTTATTTTTATGTTGAAAAAAATTCTTAGTATTTTTTGTTTTTTGCTTTTTTTTAGCAATAGTGGGATTGCGATGACGAGTCGCAATCTTACTATATTTGCTGAGCCAAATATGGCGGTTGCTTTGACAAAAATTGCTAGAATTTATTCACAAAAAAATAATGTTATAGTTTCTTTAAATTTTAATTCGGCAGCTAATTTAGTTAGTGAAATTGAAGGGGAGGCGCCAGTTGATATTTTGATTTGTGCTCACGATCAATTGATTGGAACTCTTAGAAATAAAGGTTTGGTTGATGTTTATAATATTGGTTATTTTGTGGAAGATAATCTGGTATTGGTAACATCATCTAATAATAAAGAGGTTGCTGGATTAGTTGATAATGATTTAAATTTTGAAGCAACTTTAGCTGCTTTAGATCAAAATAAAGCAGTATTGATTGTGGATAACGAAGGAACTTCTTTGGGTAAATTTAGTGGTGATCTTATTAAAAAATTAAAATTAGAAAATCTTAAAATTTTTACGCATTTAGCGGAAGATAAAACGCCGATTTTTGATTTGGTGAAAAAAGATTCAAGTCAATATTCTATTTTGCTTGCTAGCCAAGCTAATAATTTAAAAGATATAAAAATATTGGCGGTAAAAAAAGATTTTAAGATTTTTTATCAGGCACTAGTTATTGCTGGTGAAAATATGGAAAATTCGCGAGAATTTTTAAAATTTTTAAAAAGTAGTATTTCCAAAGAAGTGTTACGTAAAAATGGCTTTGAGGTAAATTAATTAATGAAAATAGCAAATAATTTAATTGAGTTGGTTGGTAATACGCCGCTAGTTCAAATCAATAAAATGAACAATTCTAAGGCAAGAGTAGTTGCTAAATTAGAATATTATAATCCTTCAAATTCGGTGAAGGATAGGGCTGCAGCTAACATGGTTGAGGCGGCTCAAAGGCGCGGCGCGATTACTCCGGGCAAAACCGTTTTAATTGAGCCAACTTCGGGAAATACTGGGATTTCTTTGGCTTTTATTGCGGCAATTAAAGGTTATCGTTTGATTTTAACTATGCCGGAAACCATGTCTATTGAGCGCAGGAAGTTGCTTAAGGCATATGGAGCTGAATTGGTTTTAACTGAAGGAGCCAAAGGAATGAAGGGTGCAATAGCAAAGGCGGAAGAGTTAAATAAAGAAATTAAAGATTCAGTTATTTTGCAGCAATTTAATAATTTGGATAATGTTGAAATGCACCAAAGAACCACGGCGCAAGAGATTTGGAATGATACGGATGGTAAAATTGATATTTTAATTGCTGGCGTTGGAACGGGCGGAACCATTACTGGAGTTTCTTCGGTGATTAAAGAAAAAAATCCTAATTTTAAAGCAATTGCGGTTGAGCCTAAAGCTAGTCCAGTTCTTTCTGGCGGGCAAGCCGGGCCTCATAAAATTCAAGGAATTGGCGCGGGTTTTATTCCGCAAATTTTAGATATGAAATTAGTTGATGAAGTGATTCAAGTTTCAAATGAAGATGCGGTTAAAACGGCTAGAAGAATGGCTTTGGAGGAAGGAATTTTATGTGGAATTTCTTCTGGAGCTGCTGCTTATGCGGCTTTAGAGGTTGCAAATCGTAAAGAAAATGAAGGAAAATTAATTGTTTTTATTCTTCCTTCTTACGGGGAAAGATATTTGTCGTCAATTTTATTTGAGGATATTGTAGTTTGATTAATCTGGAATTTTTAGAAAATATTAAGAAAAAAGATCCGGCGGCTAAAAGTTATTTGGAAATAATTTTGTGTTATCCTGGAGTTCACGCGGTTTTATTGCATAAGTTGAGTCATTTTTTGGATAAAATTAATGTTCCAATTTTGCCGCGTTTTATTTCTTATATTGGTCGAATTTTAACCGGAATTGAGATTCATCCAAAAGTTAAAATTGGTAAAAATTTATTTATCGATCATGGCTTTGGAGTAGTGATTGGGCAGACTGCGATTATTGGTGATAATGTTACGATTTATCAGGGGGTTACTTTGGGTGGAAGATCGCTTGAGAAGATAAAAAGACATCCAACTATTGAAGATGATGTGGTTATTGGTGCTGGGGCGATAATACTCGGGGCAATTACGATTGGAAAGGGCGCAAAAATTGGGTCTGGGGCTATTGTAATTGAAGATGTGGGTGAGGGCAGGGTGGTTGTGTCTGAAGTGGCGAAGGAGGTTTGAAAATTATCCTATGCTTGAGATTAATTTAGAACTAGTAAAAGCTATTATTAAACAGCAATTTTTGCAATATTCTGATCTTGAAATAAAGTCGGTCGATAATCAGGGCCATGATAATCGAACATTTCGCTTAGGTGATAAAATGATGGTAAGGCTGCCAAGTGCTGAAAAATATGCAGCTAAAGTAATGATTGAGCAAGAATGGTTGCCAAAATTAGCGCCTTTTATTTCTCTTAAAATTCCGCGACCAATTCACTTGGGAAATCCTTCAAAATATTATCCATATAATTGGTCGATTTATGAGTGGATTGATGGTAAATCACTAAATCAGATTCCAAAAAATGAACTTAATTTGGAAGGAATTGCTAAAGATTTAGCAAGTTTTATTAAAGAATTGCATAAAATTAATACCAAGGGTGCGCCAAAAGCGGGAATACATAATTTTTGTCGCGGTCTTCATATTGAGGTTTATAAGGAAGATGCAAAAGAAAATATCCAAAAATTAAAAAATATAATTGATAGTAATAAGGCTTTGCTAATCTTGGAAGAGGCAATGAATTCAAGGTGGGAAAAGGAACCAGTTTGGATTCACGGAGATTTAGCAATTGGCAATATTTTGCTTAAAGGTAAAAAAATTAATGCTATTATTGACTTTGGCGGCATGGCAATTGGTGATCCTGCTTGCGATTTGGTTCTTTACTGGAATTTTTTTGATAAAAAATCTGCAGAAATATTTAAAACAGAATTAAATTTAGATCAAAATACTTGGCTTAGAGCTAGAGCCTGGGCTTTATGGAAGGCGTGTTTTGAGATTGTAAATTGTGATGAAAAGTTAGATTATTATTTATATTGGTTTAAGATTTTAGAAAATATTTTGGCAACCTCATGATTAGAAAGGCTGTAAAATCAGACATAGTTTGGATGGTTAATTTGAGTCATTCAAAAAGAACTGCTTACGAAAAATATCAAAAGCAATTTTGGAAAATGGCCAAAAATTCTGATGAAATTCAAGCTGAATGGTTTGAGGAATTATTGGAGCAAGATGATATAATTGCTCTAGCTGATGAAAATAAAAATGGTTTTATAATCGGAAAATTAATTACCCCACCTGAGGTTTATGATGCTGGATTAACTTTGATGATTGATGATTTTTGCGTTGCAAAAGAATCTTTATGGTCAAGTGTTGGTGGTGAATTAATTACTGAAATTAAAAAAATTGCTAAAAGTAAAAACGCTAAACAAATCCTTGTAGTAAGCGGATCGGATGATGAAGAAAAAAATAACTTTTTAAGAGAAGAGAAGTTGGCGATAGCTTCAAATTGGTATGTTCAGGGTATTTTTTAAGGAATTTGTTGGTAAAAATTTGATTATTAATTTATCAAATAGCTAAACTTATCCAGGTCAAATATATTATTTAACAAATTAAAATCTTATGGGAAGAGAAGTCGCAACCGCCTCAATTGTTTTGTTAATTGGCACTTCTACCGCTGGAAAATCTACAATTGTTGGGGAGATTTTAAGGCAAAATGCTGAGTTACCCGAGGAATCAAGAATGGATTGGCAAGTCAATGGCACTGATCTTGCCCATGATAGATATAAAATTACAGAAAAATTAGATGCTTTTTATCTCGACCTTTTAAAAGACGATGTTAGATTTCAACGAATCATAGCGCATCCATTATTTGCAGAAATTGATGGTAAGAATCCCTTTGTAGCAAGAATGCCCGCGGCAATTTTTTGCAATAAATTATCAATAGAGGGTCATGAATTATCCTTGGAAAATGAAGATTCTTATGGTCTAGCGGTTGATGATTTTATTGCCGCTACTGGTGGAATTTATACTCGGGAAATGCTGGATGATTTATTCTTGCTGGCCAAAGATCGACATCAGGAATTTCTAGATAAAAAGATGTCATGGGAGGTTTAGACGCCGATAAGTTAATTTTTAGAGAAGCGATTTTGGATTCCAAGGCGGGAAAGCCGTCAATCCTGGACTTAGCTCCCTCCTCAAGAGAAAATATTATTGAGAAATTTGAAGAATGCTGTAGGGAAGAAGAATTTTCTTGTCCCGCACAAATTGTTTTTATTCACGTTCCTCCAAAAGAATTAGCTGCTAGAATGCATGAAAGAAATCGCAAGGCTTTAGCGGATGGCGGAAATCCAGATGATAAGCGCGACGGAATTTTCCCCTTTGAGCAATATACCAAAACCTAAATCTATACTCTCATTTTTACTTCGTCTTTTTGGTAAAAATTAAAACTTCTCAAAGCCATAGTGGGTCAGTCCACAATGGCTTTGAGAAGTTTTAATTTTTCCTCAAAAATCCTTAGTAAAAATGGGAGTATAGATTTAGGTTTTGGTATATACTAATCTTTACCGAGCCGCTGGTGGTGAGGATAGAACTATTGGAGCAATTGCTAGAAGTGATTTGACTGAGGCGGTTACAGAATTTGGCGTGGATAAAATTGGTGAAGGTGGAATTATTTTAACCACCATTGATCAAGCCAAACAGATGATGGCAAAAATGGGAATTGGCGATGGTGGGGAGGATTTGGTGGCAATTGCTGCAAAAGGAGATCCCGACAGCGTTTATCAGCACGATTCTGCAGCAGCAACAGTTCAAATCGCCAAAAGAATTATTGATTTATCAACTGATAAATCTTTAACCCCAGATAGTCCGAGTCCAACTGCACAAATAATTAAGGCCGCTCAGTTAGCTGGCGCCTCACCATTTATTGGAAGAGAATAATTTATATTTAATTTATGGGCTGCAAAAATGCAAAAACAAAAGCAAGAATGAACTAGAGTGGTATAATTTTGACCAAGTGTAGTATTATTTGGTGTAATCAACTAAAATTTGACATTATTTTATAGAGCTTGTATGGTCGCTTAGATATTGTTACTCTTAGGCACTGTTAACAAAGGTTATTATATTGATATTTAGCCCTATTTTTGCTTATTTTTTAATAAAATTACTCAAAATATATCCAGATATTTATCGCAATTTTATTAAAAAAGCGCTAAAAATATGTCAAAATCTTAAATATAATAACCTTTGTTAACAATGCCTAAGATTAATTTTCCTAAATAAAAATCATTTCTCATTTATAATCTCGTATTTAAATATATGAAACTTTGGCAGCAGGTTGTTATAGCTCTTTTCTTGGGCGTATTTGTTGGATTTATCTTGAAGGAAGATGCTGCGTGTTTAAAAATATTTGGTGATATATTTTTAAGTTTGATCAAGATGGTTATTATACCTCTGATTTTCTTTGCGATTCTTTCAGGCATTACTTCAATTAGCAGTAAGGCAAATTTTACTAGAATAGGAATTAAAGGATTTTTGGCTTATATTTTGACCGCTGTTTTTGCGGTTATTATTGGTCTTGTTGCGGCAACTATTTTTAAACCTGGTGTTGGGATTGATTTAAGTGGGTTATCAAGTTTAGGTGGTTTAGAAACGGCGGCAAATAAGCCGATTCCAGAAATTGGAGATTTTTTATTTGATTTAATTCCTACTAATCCTTTAAGGTCAATGGTTTTTGATGGTTTTTTGCAAACGATTATTTTTGCAATTTTTACTGGAATAGCGATTAATTTAGTTGGCTCAAAAGCTAATAATGTAAAAGAGTTAATTCAATCATCGGCTGCAATTTTCTTTAAGATGATTGATTTGATAATAAAATTAGCGCCAATGGGGGTTTTTGGATTTATTGCTTGGATGGTTGGAACTCAAGGAATTGATGTATTAATTTCTTTGACTGATTTGATTTTTGTGGTTCTTTTTGCCTGCGTTGTGCAATATTTAATTTTTGGAATATTGATTTTAGTTTTTGCTAGAATTTCGCCGCTTCCTTTTTATCGTAAAATTTTATTTACCCAGTCAATTGCCTTTAGCACTAGCAGCAGTAAGGCTACTCTTTCAACGGCGATGAAGGAATTGCAAGAAAAAATTGGTGTTTCTAAAAGTAGTTCTGATTTTTTATTGCCACTTGGAGTTTGTGTTAATATGGATGGAACCGCTATTTACCTTGGAATTTGTTCGGTGTTTTTTGCACAAGCCTATGGAATTGATTTAACTTTTGCTAATTATGCGATATTAGTTTTAAGCTGCACTCTTGGTTCAATTGGGGCGGCAGGAATTCCTAGTGGTTCAATTATTTTTATGAGTATGGCTCTTAACTCAGTTGGCTTGCCACTTGAAGGCATTGGCTTGATTCTTGGGATTGATCGAATTTTAGATATGATTAGAACAACAATTAATATCACTGGAGATGCTGCAATTACTTTAATTATTGATAAAAGTGAGGATGGATTAAATGAAAAAATTTATTATGCTAAAAATTAGTAAAAGCTTTGTTTTATTTGCTTTGCTTGGTTATTTTTCAGTGTTTAACGCTTTTGCGGCGGAAAATTTCTTAGAAAAATATGCTATAGAATTAACCCAAATTGAAACTTATTTAAATAATATTAAAAATCTTTCAGCAAGATTCATTCAAGATGTTGATGGCAGTAAGCTTGAGGGGAAGTTTTATTTATCTCGTCCTGGAAAAATGCGAATTGAATATTTAGCGCAGCCAAAAATTATAATTACGGTTAATGGATCGGTTTTAGCCTACAGCGATGTGGAGTTAGAAGAAACTTCATATCTTAGTACCAATACTACTCCGGCATCACTTTTAACTAGATCAAATATTTCTTTTGCCGCTAAAGATGTTGAAATTACAGGAGTTGAAAAAAGTCAAAATCAAATTAAAATTTCTTTAGTTAAAAAAAATCGTAGAGATGCTGGACAATTTAGTTTAATTTTTAAAACTAATCCTTTGGAATTTATTAAAATGGAAGTTAAGAGTGATTTAGATCAGGTAACCAAGGTTAGCCTTGTAAATACTGATTTTGTCAGTCCAATTTCAAATAGTCTTTTTGTTATTAAAAATAAAGAATTACAATAGCTTTAAATGGGTCATAGTTTTCAACCAAAAAATCATAAGAAGCGTCAAGCGATGAGTGATATTAATATTACTCCATTTGTTGATGTATTGTTGGTTTTGTTGATTATTTTTATGGTGGCAGCTCCAATGATGACTAGTAATATCAATGTTGACTTGCCAAAAGGAGTTTCAAACCCTGATAATCAAAAAGTTTTGACAATTGTGGTTTCAATTAAAGAAGATGGGGCGGTGTTTTTGCAAGATGAGCCGGTTAAATTGGGTCATTTGCCTGAGTTTTTACTGAAAGTTACTAATGGTGATTTAAGCAGCAGAATTAGTGTTAGAGCTGATAAAAGCCTTGATTATGGCCGCGTTATGGATGTTGTAAATAAAATTAATCTCACCGGATTTTCACAAGTTGCTTTAGTTGTTAATGTTAAAGAATGATTAAGAATATTATATATTCATTGCTGTTTCACTTAATTTTGATCGCGGTTATTTATTTTAATTTTAATTTAAAAATTTTTAAGGAAGAAGAAGTAAAGGAAATCACAATTAGTTTGGTAACTTTAAATGGTGAAAATCAAGAAACGAAGGCCATAGAAGAGGTTAAGCCTAAGAAAGAAGAGGAAGTAAAGCCAGAGGTAAAAAAAGAAGAGATAAAAAAGGAAAAATCGCCAATTAAAGACAAAAAAGATGAAGTAAAAGAAAAGCCAAAAAAAGTTGAGCAAGTAAAACCTAAAAAAGTGGAAGTAAAAGAAAAAAAAGACAAGGTGGCAGAAAAGATAAAAGAAACAAAGCCAGTTAAAAAAATAGAAGAAAAAGTAAAGGAAGTTAAAAAAATTAAGGAAGAAAAAGTTAGTGAAAAAAAAGAAGAAAAACCTAAAGAACTAAAGAAGGAAAAAGAGGAAAAGGCGGTTGAAAAAAAAGAAGAAAAGCCAGTTTTAAATGCTAAGAAAGAAGAGGTGGTAAAAACCAAAGAAGAATAGATCGGAAGAGCGTCGTGTAGGGAAAGAG
>CALBSF010000237.1 GCA_937927795.1 uncultured Rickettsiales bacterium | reverse complement strand
ATTTTATATAAAAAGACGTCGTAATTCAAGACAGAGAAACCTGATGATAAGCCAAACAAAAAAAAGTAGGTTCTTGCTCTAAATATAGTTACATAATGCTCAGTAGGATTTTGAATTAAATGACCCTGCTTATCCACAAGGTTTGCATACTTCATCTTATTGAATTGAAGCTTTACACTCCTGTTAAACATAGACATTAGATTTAATTATAAAATAAATTATTCATAAGGTATATAAAATTGAATATAACACATACTATTTTACATAAAATTTTTGTGGCAAGTGATTTATCTAGATTGCTAAGTCTTTCTGAATCAAAAGATTCTTCTCATCTAGCGGGGCTGTCACTTCTTGAGGATGGCGTAAGAATATGTGAGCCAGAGCAAGATAAAAAAGAAGTGTATAATAAAGAAGTGCATAATGTTTGGGGCTTTAGTGAAGAAGCAAGAACCTATCATTTAGGTGATAAAAAAACTGAAGGTAGTTATCGTTGGTTTAAAAATCAAATATCAAAAATCAGATATAAGGATGCTTTTTATTTCGATGATGTAAGTAGGGTGGTCTATTGCTTGGTTCCTTGGCAATATTTGAAATATAATCCAGAAGTTACAAATATAATTTACAAAACTTTTGGTTGGGGCTATGAGGGGGCTGTTTCATGTCATTTTGTTCCACCAGAATTTCCTTCTCATCTAAAAATGATTGATAGAACCCAAGATGTTTATGAAAGAAGTTGTGAAGATTTTTTTAACCAATCTGTTCTTAAAAAAGATTTTTCTCTAAGACCTCAGATAAAAGATGTTAATGATTTGCTAAATCACAGTTTTTGTATTGGAGAGGTTCATAGTTCGGTATCGCCAAAAAAATTCTTGATACAAAATATGCAAAAATTAGCTGAAAATGGATATAAAACTCTTTTTATGGAGCATTATTTATATGATTCGATGCAAGAAGATTTGGATTCATATTTTGAATCTCCCTTGGGTGCTGCAATGCCAGAAGCTTTAAGGAGATATTCGGTTGAGCTTGGAAAGGGTCATTCACCAAATTATTATGACCAAAGTTATAATTTCTTGGAAGTTATTGTGGCTGCAAAAAAAGCTGGAATAAGGGTTGTTGCAATTGATACAGATTTTTCTTACAAAATGGGTGATTCTGCCTTTGGTTCAAGGGGTGATCAAAGAATGAAAGGAATGAATTATGCTGCTTGTCATATCATTAAAAAAGAAGCTGGGGAAGGTAAGTGGGTTGCATTAATGGGAAGTGCGCATACTAATACTTACTGTGGAGTTAAAGGGGTTCCAGAAATTTTAGGCGTTTCTTCGGTTGAAATTCGCGATTCTTTGGATTCTAAGCAAGTGTCGATAGAGTTAGATTCAAGAAGATTGACCTTGGAAGGAGATTTGGGAAGTGAATTGATGATAACAGCAAGAATAAGTGCCAATCTTGAGGTTGATGCTTTAAATATTTTGCAAGGCAAAGAATCTGGCGATATGATTTTAGGCTCATCAATAGCTTCGTTATCATCAGAAGAAGATATTGCAAAAAGAAATGAACTAATGGAAGCATTGATGGGTATTAAAGAATTAGTAAAGTTAAAAGGATTCTTTGTTGATAAGCCCGAAAGTTTGGAATCTAAAGTTTTTAATGAATGGTATGAGCAAAATGTTAAGAAATCTAGTTCTGGAACTTCCTATGGTGGCGCAGCTTCAGCGGCAAAAATATCTTTTTCTAATCGCATACAAAAAGTTAAGCAAATTATTGCAAAATCAGGGGCGAATGAAGTAGAAATAGGAATGGCTCTAGATGCTTTGTTTTGTGGCGATAGAAGAATGATGGATGATCTTTTATCAAAAATTCCAGCCTTAGAGGATAAACTTTATGGAGATTTCGTTGTTAATCCAGAAGTGCAAGTTATTAATGCAAAATGGTCTGAATTTAAGAAATCAGAAGAATACTTAAGTTGTTATGAGCTCTTTAGAGAATCTGCTATTCTAGCTAGCAGCACCTCAAATTTATTCGATGAATTATCATTAAATATTTCAGAACCTGCGGAGCCCGATAAATTTAAAATTGGGTTTGCAATAGAGAATACCAAAAGAATAAAAAGATTTTTACAGCCATTGGCTCAAATTAATGACTTAAATTGTATAAAATTTTGCAATTTAATTCATGATGACCCTGGTTCGGTAGGTGGCGTTGATCAATTCAGCTTTTCTTTAGTAAAATCAATTAATAAAAAAATAGAAGATGTTTATGATTATGCAGCTTCAATGAAGGATGCCATAAATATTACTCTGAATGTTGTTAATCAAAAATTT
>CALBSF010000236.1 GCA_937927795.1 uncultured Rickettsiales bacterium | reverse complement strand
ATAATCCGCCAAAGCTTTTTATTAGCGGCTCAGCTATTGGTTATTATGGAACTTCAGATCAATTAATTTTTGATGAAGATTCAAATCCAACTACGCAAAATTTATTTTCTCAAAAAATTTGTTTTAACTGGGAAGAATCAGCAAGAAAAGTTACTGATAAAACAAGGGTGGCTATAATTAGAACTGGCGTGGTTGTAGGAAAAAATGGTGGCATAATCAAAAAAATGTTATTGCCATTTAAGCTTGGACTTGGCGGAAAAATTGGATTAGCAAATCAATATTTAAGCTGGATTGCGCTAGAAGATGAAATTGCAGCAATTAATCATATAATCAATAATGAAAGTTTAAGTGGGGCAATAAACCTTACAGCGCCAAGCGTTACAACCAATAAAATTTTCTCTAAAACTTTAGCTAAAATTTTAAATCGTCCATGTTTTTTTGATATGCCAGAATTTATTGTTAAAATTTTATTTGGTCAAATGGGTGAAGAATTATTGCTTAATGGACAAAATGTTTATCCAAAAAAACTTTTGCAAAGTGGTTATCAATTTAAAATAAAAAGCCTTGATGAGGCTATATTAAAGGCTTTATAATGAATCACAAACTTTGCAAGGCTAAAGTTTTTCACAGCAGAAATTTTCCTAAAAAAAATTCTTTTTTATATCAAGTCTATTATTTGCTTTTAGATATCGATGATCTTGCCTTTAAATCTCGCGTTCTTAGTTTTGAAAAATTTAATTTATTTTCCTTTTATAAAAAAGATCATTGCAAAAATGATCAGATAACAAGCTTAAAAGATTGGATTAAAAATATTTTAGAAAAAGAAAATATAAATCCGCATAAGATCATGCTATTAGCTCATCCGCGCATTTTAGGATATGTTTTTAATCCGGTAAGTTTTTGGTTTTGTTTAAATGAGAAAGGTGAATTGATGGCGGTTTTAGCTGAGGTGCAAAATACTTTTTTAGAAAGTCATTCTTATTTAATTTACAATCAAGATAAATCCATAATTACCAAGGATCAAGAGCATTTCGCTCAAAAGGAATTTCATGTTTCACCGTTTTTTGAAAGAAAAGGAAAATATCGTTTTAAATTCGATTATAACCATGAAAAAATTATGGTTTTTATTGATTATTTTGATCAAGAAAAATTGATGCTTAGCACCTCAATGAACACTAGAGTGGAAAGCCTTAGCGATAAAAATTTATTAAAAGCTTTTTTTACTATTCCTTTTGTAACTTTTAAGGTTATATTTCTTATCCATTTTGAGGCGTTAAAGATAGTTTTAAAAGGTATAAAATATATCAAAAAACCAACGCAGCTTCCGCATAAAATCACAAAATTTTTTAAATGAATAACTTAAAACCCTTCTTTGACGCACTTGCTAAAATTAAATATGGCGCAATAGAAATTGAGCTTTTAAATGGCGAGAAAAAATTTTTTTCTTCAGCAAATAATTATCCATCAGCTCATTTTAAAATAAAAGATCTGGCGATGGTTGATGAATGCTTGATTGGCGGGGATATTGGCTTTGGAGAAACCTATATTAAAGATATGTGGCAAAGTAATAATTTGCCCGATCTTTTATTATTTTTTGCGCTTAATTCAGATGTTTTAGAAGATTTTTTTCATGCTCATAAAATAAAGATGTTTTTTCTTTATTTGCAGGCAATGTTTCGCAAAAATACTCATAAAGGAAGTAAAAAAAATATCCAATTTCATTATGATTTAGGAAATGATTTTTATAAGCTTTGGCTTGATGAGAGTATGACTTACTCTAGCGCTATTTTTGTGGATGATAATTTAGATTTAAAAAATGGGCAAAAAAATAAATATCAAAGAATTTTATCAAAATTATCTAGTGGTAAAAATATTTTAGAAATAGGCTGTGGTTGGGGAGGCTTTGCCTCTGAAGCGGTTTTTGCTGGCTATGATGTGATGGGTTTAACTTTGTCAAATGAGCAGGAAAAATATGCAAATAATTTAGGTTTAAAAGATCATTTTAAAATTAAACTTCAAGATTATCGAAAAGAAAAAAACAAATATGACAATATTGTTTCAATTGAAATGTTTGAGGCGGTTGGAAAAGAATATTGGAATACCTATTTTCAAACTCTAAAAAGATGCTTAAATAAAGGGGGAAGGGCGGTTATTCAAACTATTACCATTGATGAAACTGTTTTTAATTCTTATAAAAATAGAGTTGATTTTATTCAAAAACATATTTTTCCAGGCGGAGTTTTGCCTTCAAAATCAGAATTTATTAGGCTTGCTAAAGCTAATGATTTAGAGGTTTTAGATGCTTTTGAATTTGGATTAGATTATCAAAAAACATTACTTATTTGGCTTGATAATTTTAATAAAGCTAAAAATGAAGTTTTAAAACTTGGTTTTGATGAGCAGTTTATAAGAAAATGGCAATTTTATTTAGCCTACTGCGCCGCTGGATTTGGGGCGAAAAGAACTAGTGTGATGCAATTTGAAATTGCACATAAATCGTAAGTGGATTGCCGCGCTTCGCTCGCAATGACGGGTGATATGAAATCCTTCGCTGGACTTGGCTTGTAGCTAAGTCCATACGTTCATATCTTTTTTATTTAGGAAATGAACGTGAGGAAGGGATCCTTAAGCTTGTCGAAGGATGATTCAAGGCACAGAATTTTAGACATCTTTAAGTTACTTCCAATTACTTCCAACCTCAATATCAACTCTCAAAGGCACATCAAGCATTATAGCGCTTTCCATTTGATTTTTTAGTAGTTTTTTTATTTCCTCAACTTCATTTTCAGGCGCTTCAATCAATAATTCGTCATGAATTTGTAATACAATTTTTGCAGCAAAATTATTTTCTTTTAGTTTTTTATTTAATCGAATCATCGCCATTTTAATGATATCAGCAGCGCTTCCTTGAATTGGAGCGTTGATCGCTAATCTTTCCGCCTCATTTCTAATCATCGGATTTTTATCATTAATATTAGAAATAAAACATTTTCTTCCTGAAATTGTTTTAACAAAGCCATCTTGTCTAGCCAAATTAATATAATTTTTCATATATTCATCAATTCCCGGATAGGCTTTTAAATATGATTTTATATAATCTGATGCTTCTTGCCTAGAAATATCAAGCTGCCTTGCAAGTCCAAAAGCACTGATTCCATAAATTATACCAAAATTAATCGCCTTGGCTTTTGAGCGTAAATCATCGCTAATTTCATTTTCAGGAATTCCAAAAACTTGCGAAGCGGTGATTTTATGAATATCTTTATTATCTTTAAAAGCCTGAATTAAATTTTCAATTTTAGCGACATGCGCGATTACTCTAAGTTCAATTTGCGAATAGTCGGCAGAAATTAATAAATTATTTTTTTTGGCAATAAAAGCCTGTCTAATTTTTCTTCCTTCAAAAGTTTTAATTGGAATATTTTGTAAATTTGGATTGCTTGAAGAAAGCCTGCCAGTAATGGTTGAAATGCTGGAAAGGTGAGTATGAATTCGACCGGTTTTTGGATTAATTTCTTTTGGCAGTGCGTCAGTGTAGGTATTTTTTAATTTTGAAAATTTACGAAATTCCAAAACTTGTCCAGCAATTTTATGACCTTGAAAATCAAGTTCTTCAAGCACTTCTGATGCGGTTGAGTAAGCGCCAGTTTTTTTAGATTTTTTTGCGCTAGTTAAGCCTAATTTTTCAAATAAAATTTTTCCAAGTTGCTGAGTTGAGGCTATATTAAACTCTTCGCCAGCTTTTTGATAAATTTCTTCACTTAATTTTTTAATTTCTAAAGAAAATTCTTGTGATAAATTTTGTAATTTATTTACATCAATTTTAATACCATTATTTTCAATTTCTGCTAGAGCCTCAAGCAGTGGCAGTTCATAAGAAAAATAAGTTTCATTTAATTTTAAATCAAAAATTCTTGGAAATAAAATTTCATAAAGTTGATAAATTGCATAATTTTTAAAAATTAAAAATTCAATTTTTTTGTTTTTTTCAGTAAATGATTTTGGTTCATTATTTTTAGAAATTTCATTAAAAATTTCATTAAAACCCATTTCCTGCA
>CALBSF010000235.1 GCA_937927795.1 uncultured Rickettsiales bacterium | reverse complement strand
ATACGAGATAACGTGATGTGACTGGAGTTCAGACGTGTGCTCTTCCGATCTAGGCAAATTTCGTAAATTAAAATGGATTTTAAATTCTGTTTTTTTAAGCATCTATCTTTTTTCGCCTTTTTTACGCTTTAATCGCGGCGAAAACTTACCCAATCAAGCGATTTTGATTGATCTACCTAACAGTAAATTATATTTCTTCTTCATCGAAATTTGGCCACAAGAAGTTTATTATTTAATGGGAATTTTAATTTTTTCTGCGCTTTTATTATTTTTTGTTACTTCTCTTTTTGGAAGAATTTGGTGTGGATATGCCTGCTTTCAAACAGTTTGGACCGATATTTTTATCGCCCTTGAGCGCTTATTTCAGGGAGATCGCAACGAGAGAATTTTACTTGATCGAAGAAATAATTTTCGCAAATTCTATAAAAAATTCTTAACTCATTTAAGTTGGATTATAGTTTCAATTATTACTGGATACAGCTTTGTTTGCTATTTTAACGATGCTTTTTTACTTACTAAAAATATTTTTAACCAAGAAATAAATTTTACAATTTTGGGCTGGATAGCTGGAATTGCTAGTGCAACCTACATTATGGCCGGATTCGCCCGCGAACATGTTTGCACTTATATGTGTCCTTATGCGCGCTTTCAATCAGCAATGTTTGATAAAAATACTTTAATAATAACTTATGATGAAAAACGCGGCGAACCTAGGGCCAAGCATAAAAAAGATGATAGTTTTGCCAATCGTGGCCATTGCATTGATTGCAAACAATGCGTAGTAGTTTGTCCGGTTGGAATTGATATTAGAGATGGTTTGCAAATGCAATGCATCGCTTGCGGCCTTTGTATTGACGCTTGCGACAATGTGATGGAAAAAATGAATTTACCAAAAGGATTAATTAGATATGACACTTTAAATCACTTAGCTGATCCTAAGAAAGAAAATAAATTTAAATTTTTAAAACCCAGAACAATTTATTATAGCGTAATTTTGTTAGTTGTTTCTTCTTTAATGCTAAGAAGTTTAATATTTAAATCAACCCTAGAGCTAACTGCAATTCCTGATCGCAACCCACTTTTTGTAACCTTATCAAATGGTGATATTAGAAATGGTTATACTGTAAAAATTATCAATAAAACTCACGACGAAGAAACTTTCCACCTATCAATAAAATCGCCAAAAGAAGCGTCAATTAAGAGCGAAGATGATATTGATAATCTGCAAGTTAAGGCAAATGAAGTAAAAACTGTAAAAGTTTATACAATTTTACCAAAGGATTTTATCTCACAGAATGTTGAAGGACGTGGCTTGGTGGAGTTTGAAATTAGTAATGAAAAAGTTTCTAAACAAACTAAGGCGGTTTTTATTGTAAAATAAAATCATCATGGCGAGATAAAATTAAATCTGCCAATTTCAATAAATTATCTAGCTTGGTCTCAATTATCAAAACAACAATCTTTATGTCTATTTCTTGATAAGCGTGAACGGCTATGTTTCTAAATCCAATCATTTTACCCATCTCATCCATCATTTCTTTAGTGATAATATTTTTATCATGCAGCATTCTAAAACTATCTCTAGCATGATTTGGAGCTCCAAGCTTAAGAACTCTTACTATATGATTTGCTAAATCAATTACTTGCTCACAAGCTCTTTGAATATTTAAAATAGCGGCATCTTGTCTAACAAAATTTTCAAGAAAATCATTTTTATCAGCAAAATAATTATTTTTTGCCGCACTTACGCATTTTCTAATACTTTCAACCTTGTTGATTATAATGTCGTCTATTTCTTTCATAATTTATTTCCTAAAATATCTTCCAAAATTTCTCGGCGCTCTTCATTTAATTTTTGATAAAAAGATAAAGAAAGCATTTCAAATTCATCTTTGGAATATTTATCTGCATAAAAAATACAACTTCCTTTGCTTACAACTTGATTTTGTAGCACATTCGAAGCGGTCCTTAAATTAATTAGATCAATATCACGATTCAAATAATTCGCTAATTCATTATATAAATCGCTCATCAAAAAAGTTGGAATTTCTTTTGCTTCTTGATAGGAAAGTAATATTGCAATATCAACATCACTATCTTTATTTTCTAAGCCAAAAGCAAAAGATCCAAATAAATAAATCGCCTGACATTTTGGATGATATTTTAAGATAATTTCTGTAATTTTTTTTTGATCGATGTTCATAAATTACTTTTTTAACGGTCTGCAATAAAGCTCTAACCTGTGACCAACAAGCTCATAGCCCATATCTTTAGCGATTTTGGTTTTTAGTTTTTCTAGCTCTTCGCTAAAAAATTCGATTACTTCGTCGGTTGTAATATCAACTAAATGATCGTGGTGATCATCTTCGCTTTCTAGCTTTTCATAGCGTGCTTTTCCTTTGCCGCCAAAGTCGTGTTTGGCAATAACCCCAAGCTCTTCGAGCATTTTTACTGCACGATATACTGTTGCAATTCCAATTTTAGGATTGATTTTTGACGCTCTATTGTAAACCTCGTCAACATCTGGGTGATCGTGGCTATCAGAGATGACTCTAGCGATAATACGGCGATTTTCGGTTAATTTTATACCTTTTTCTTCGCATGTTTTTTCAATAATTGAGGTCATAAATAGGCGCTGTTAACAAAGGTTATTATATTTAGATTTTGACATATTTTTAGCGCTTTTTTAATAAAATTGCGATAAATATCTGGATATATACCAAATAAACTATCTATACCCCTAATTAAGCTTCGTCTTTTTGGTAAAAATTTGTTTGGATAATAACGCTGTATCACTTGATACAGCTTATATTCTCTGGCACAATTTTTCCTCAAAAATACTTTGCTTAATTAGGGGTATAGATAGTTTATTTGGTATATTTTGAGTAATTTTATTAGAAAATAAGCAAAAATAGGGCTAAATATGAATATAATAAACTTTATTAACAGTGCCTAATCTATTTTGTTGCTTTTAGCTTTCTAAACTGCAATAATAGAGCGCTAACTATTCTTTTTTCAAGCAATATTAGCAAATATGACTCAAAAAAACTTAAAAACCTTAGAACAAACTCCTCATTATTTAACTTTTGATGATGTGCTTCTAAAGCCCGCCTATTCCGAAGTTTTACCAGCTGAAGCTGATACCAGCACAAAAATTACCAAAAAAATCTCTCTTGATATTCCAATTATTTCTGCGGCAATGGACACCGTTACCGAAAGCAGACTTGCAATTGCAATGGCGCAAGTTGGAGCACTTGGCTGTATTCACAAAAATCTTTCTGATAAAGAACAAGCTGATGAAGTTAGAAAAGTTAAAAAATTTGAATCTGGAATTGTAATTAATCCCGTTACTATTACCCCAAATGAAACGCTGCACGATGCCTTATTATTAATGAAGCAACATGGAATTTCAGGGATTCCTGTGGTTAAGGAAGGCGGCAAAAAACTAGTTGGTGTTTTAACTAATCGCGATGTGCGTTTTGCTTTGGATAAAAAACAATTAATTAAAGAATTGATGACCAAAGATAATTTGGTTACCGCTAAAGCTAATGTTGGCAAGGCTGAAGCTAAGGCTTTGATGCATAAAAATAAAATTGAAAGAATTATTATTACTGATGCCGCCGGCAACTGCGTTGGGCTGATGACTGGAAAAGATTTAGAAAAAAATAAACAATTTCCAAATGCTACTAAAGATGATGAAGGAAGACTTCGAGTTGCAGCAGCAACCGGAGTTGGCAAAGATGGAATTAGAAGAGCGGAAGGCTTGATTGAGGCTGGCGCTGATATAGTTATCATTGATACTGCTCATGGTCATTCTATTGGCGTTATAAACACTTTAAAAGAGCTTAAAAAACTATTTCCTAAACAAGAATTTATTGCTGGTAATATTGCCACTAAAGAAGCAGCTAAGGCTTTGATTGATGTTGGGGCTGACGGCGTTAAAGTTGGAATTGGACCTGGATCAATCTGCACCACCCGCGTGGTTGCAGGCGTTGGCGTTCCACAGCTTTCAGCAATTCTTGACGTAGCGGAATTTTGTAATAAAGTTAAAGTTCCGTTTATTTCTGATGGTGGAATTAGATTTTCTGGCGATTTAGCTAAGGCAATTGCTGCTGGCGCTTCATGCGTGATGCTTGGCGGACTTCTTGCTGGATGCGAAGAAACTCCTGGAGATATTGTTTTATTTAAAGGAAGATCTTACAAATTATATCGCGGCATGGGTTCTTTAGGCGCAATGGCTAGAGGCTCGGCAGATCGTTATTTCCAACAAGATATTAAAGATAAATTAAAATTAGTGCCAGAAGGCGTTGAAGGAAGAGTTGCCTATAAAGGCCCTGTTTTAGAGGTTATTCACCAATTGGTTGGAGGATTAAAATCATCAATGGGATATACAGGATCAAGAACGATTGATGATATGAGGCAGAAGACTGAATTTGTTAGAATTACTAATTCGGGATTGAGGGAAAGTCATCCGCATTCAATTACTATTACTTCTGAATCGCCTAATTATTCTACGGAGTCTTAAAAGAGGAGTTTAGATTTATTTAGACGCGATAAATCGCGTCTAAATAGCCTCAAATACTACCACATCAAATGCTGCAACCTTCTAGAAAAATCTTTTGCATCTTTAATTGGTTCGTCTTCGATGATGCAAGCTAAATCAAATAGTGTAAATATCACATCTTTTGCTTCATCTTTTTTACTTTCATCTAAATATTTTTCATTCAAAGATTTTACAATTTTATTATTTGGATTAATTTCTAAAATTTTTGCTGATGCCGCTTGAATTTGTTTTTGTTCTAGCAAAAATCTTTCAAGCCTGATATCCATTGACGCAGAGCCTATCGCCAAACAAGTTGGTGAATCAGTTAATTTTTTTGAAATTCTGACATCTTGAACTTTATCGCCCAAAATTTCTTTCATAAATTTAATTAATCCTTCAAAATTACTTGCGGTAACATCTTTTATTTCATCTTTTTTATCATCGCCCTCGCCTTCTTTTTTTGGATCTTTATCTATTTTATCCAAGTCAACTTCATTACGATTAATTGATTGAAACTCCTTGTCTTTGTAAGGCAAAACAACGGTAACCCAAAATTCGTCAACCGCGTCAGTTAAAAATAAAACCTCAACATCTTTTTGTAAAAATACTTCTAATTGTGGAGATGCTTGAATTTTTTCAACCGATTCTCCGGTTAAAAAATAAATTTTATCTTGACCAATTTTTACCCGATCCAAATACTCCGCCAAAGAAATTAATTTATTTGGTGATTTTGAAGAATAAAAACGGCAAATTTCTAAAATTTTTTCTCGATGTTCGCTGCCCTCGCAAAGCCCTTCTTTTAAGACTGCGCCAAAATTATTCCAAAATTTTATATATTCTTCTTCATCTTCAGATGATTTTTTCTTAAATTCTGACAAAACTTTACCCACAACTGATTTTTTAATTTTTTCTAAAATCATATTATGTTGCAAAGTCTCGCGGCTTATATTTAGCGGCAAGTCATCAGAGTCAACCACGCCTCTTAAAAAGCGAAGGCATGAAGGAACTAAATTTAAATCTTCTGAAATAAAAACTTTTTTTACATAAAGTTTTACTGAAGTTTTGCGATCAGGATGAAACAAATCAAATGGTTTCATTGATGGCACAAAAAGCAAGTTGGTGTAACTAACCAAACCTTCCGCCTTATTGTGAATAACCATGTAAGGCTCACCTGGCAGGTGACAAATTGCTTTGTAAAAATTTTGATATTGCTCTTTAGTAACTTCTTCTTTTGATTTTGTCCACAGCGCGGATGCAGAATTTAAAACCTCAATTGATGCGCCGGCTTCAAGGGTTTCTGGCACGAACTCAATTTTAAAATTAATATGATCTGAGTAAGTTTGAACCACATGTTTAATGTGAAAACGATCAGTAAAATTACTTACCGCCTCATCTTTTAAATGTAAAATAATTTTTGTTCCGCGCTCAATTTTTTCTTCTGATTCTTCAATTGTAAAGCTTCCCTTTCCTTCAGATTGCCATTTAAAAACTTTATCTTCATCAAATTTACGCGAAAAAACTTCTACTAAATTTGCAATCATAAAAGACGAATAAAAACCAACCCCAAATTGTCCGATTAATTGTACATCTTTTTGTTTATCGCCCGTTAAAGACTTAATGAAATTTTCAGTGCCTGAACGAGCAATAGTTCCAAGGTTTTGCTCCAAATCTTGACCATTCATTCCAACACCATTATCACTAATAATTAAAAGTTTTTTTACCTTATCAGTAGTAATAGAAATTTTTAATTCATCTTTTAGTAAATCAGAATTTTGCGCCGCTAAATAACGAAATTTATCACAAGCATCTGAAGCATTTGAGATCAACTCTCGCAAGGCTACATCTTGATTAGTATAAAGAGAATTTATCATTAGTTGAAGAATTTTTCCTACTTCAACATCAAAATTATATTCTTTAGCTTTTGTCATTTTTTTAGTTTTTTAAGTTAAGATTGCTGTTTAGATAATATTAGTTATTAGTTTTTCAAGAGTGATTAATACCAAATTTAGTTAGTAAAGATAATCTGATGTGATATGGTTAGCTTAAACAAAGGGGTTTTATATGCGCAAAGTCATTTCATTAATTTTAATTGGCATCTTATCATTACAATTATTTTCATGTGGATCTATTTTGTATCCGCAGCGCTGGGGACAAAAACATAGCGAAAATAGTCAAGTTGACTGGCTCGTTGTTGGGCTTGATTCTGTAGGACTTATTTTTTATGTTCTTCCTGGAGTTCTTGCTCTTGCTATAGATGTTCACAAAGGCGCAATTTATCTAACAGAAAATAATGTTGAGCCAATTATATTTTCTTTAAGCAATGTTCAAAAAATAGAAAATGGTAGTAAAAATATAAATAATCCAACTTTAATCACTGCAAAAAAACAGCTTCATTTATAACCTTTGGTGCTATCTTAAACCAA
>CALBSF010000234.1 GCA_937927795.1 uncultured Rickettsiales bacterium | reverse complement strand
GAGTTTAGGGCTTTTAAAGCTAAACTCATGAGATCCTCGATGCTTCGCATCAAGGATGACGTGTTGAGGAGAGGCGTCTATTTTGATATAGAGTTTTAAAAAGTTAACAAATGACGATAATTATATTTTCTCTATCTTTCCAAGATCAATATCAGTAAGTGGAATCAAGCCTTTCTGCAACAAATATCCATCTTTTCCCATTGTATCAATGCTGGTTAATTCTTTAATAAATTCGCGCATTCCAGGAATCAAATCTAAATGCTCTTTTTTAAAATAAATAAATAAAGGTCTAGATATTGAATATTGGCCAGAGACAATAGTTTCAAGGCTTACTTCAATTCCTTTGATTAAAGATGCTTGCAATAAATTGCGATTTTCTTCTAAAAAACTAAAGCCAAAAATTCCCAAGGCATCTTTATCATTGCGAAGTTTTTGTATAATTAAATTATCGTTTTCACCCGCTTCTATGAAGGCTCCGTCGCTTCTGATGATATGGCATTTTTTCTTCCTGATTTTTTCATCACTAAATGCACTAACAAATTCTTTTATTTTTAAACAAGGCTCTTCCATCACTAATTCAGCGAAAGCATCGCGGGTTCCTGATGTTGATGGTGGACCGTAAATTGCGATTTTTATATCGGGTAAATTTTTATCAATTTCACTCCATTTTTGATAAAAATTATCCACTAATTCGCCTTTATTGTTTGGAATTTTTTGTGCTAATGCTAAAAATATTTGTTCTTTAGTTAGATTATATTTTTTACCATGAATTGAATTAGCTAGAACGATGCCATCATAGCCAATTTTAATTTCACCAACTGTAATTTTATTTTCGGCACATTTTTTTATTTCGCTATTTTGAATTTGGCGTGAAGCATTAGAAAAGTCTGGATAATTATATCCAATTCCAGAGCAAAATAATTTAAAGCCGCCGCCAGTTCCGTTTGCTTCAACGATTGGAGTTTTAAATTCAGTATTTCTGCCAAATTCCTCGGCAACAACCGCTGCAAATGGATATACGGTAGAAGAGCCGACTATTTGAATGTGATTTCTTTTTAAGTTTTGCCAAGAAAAAGCAAAAGACGGCGATGAATAAGAGGCAAGTGTTAAAATTAATAAAACAAGTCTAAGCATGATTTTGATAATTTTTATTTGCTTTTTAGGTTTTAAAGGCAAGGCTCAAAAGGATATGTTAGCAATTACTAAAAGTCAAATTTAAGAAGATTCATAATTTAAAAAGAAAAAATACTTGCATCAGAAAAAAAATATGAGAGAATTGGTTATTGTCGGGAGTGTGTCAAATACAAAAGCTTTACAGTGAATAGGCACACACGCCGGGTTTGCGTGGTGGTGGCTCCCGACATTAGAATTTAAAAAAACTCCCTTAATTTTTAAAGTTAAGGGAGTTTTTTTGTTTTGCCTCAATTAACTTGACAATTAACCCAAAAAACAACGAAAATTACCTCAAAAACTCCCATTAATGAATTTTTCCTTAAAAACACTTTTTCTTTCCATATTTTTCTGCTGCGCTTTTGGCTGCGCCAATTTTGCTTTTGCTAAGGTTAGTGATATAGTTGTAAAGGGTAACGAAAGAATAGATGAAGAGACGATTTTGTCTTATGTTAGCGCAGATGAAATAAAAAAAGATCATTTTCAAAAATCGCTTAAAAAACTTTATGAATCTGACCTTTTTTTAGAGGTCAAAATTTATAAAAATAAAGGTCAAGCAATTATTGAGGTTAAAGAAAATCCAATAGTTTTAGAAATAAAAATAATCGGCAATAAAAAGCTGGAAGATGAGGCTTTGCAAAGCGAAATTTCTTTAAAAAAACGCGCAGTTTTTACCAAATCAAAATTACAATCTGACTTAAAAAGACTCAACGATCTTTATTTAAAATCTGGTCGATTTTTAACTAAAATTGAGCCAAAAATAATTCAAAAAGATCAAAATCGAGTCGAGATAATTTTTGAAATTTTTGAAGGACCAAAGGCCAAAATTGCTGATATTTATTTAATTGGAAATGCTGCTTTTTCAGATCAAGACTTACTTGATGAAATTACAACTTCAAAAAGTAAATGGTGGAAATTCCTTTCTTCGGCTGATTCTTTTGATTCTGACCGCGTTGAATTTGATAAGGAAAAATTGCGCCGTTTTTACGGTTCAAAAGGATTTGCTGATTTTAACGTGATTTCTTCTAGCGCGCAAATTGCCCCAACTAAAGATAAATTTTTTATTACTTTTTTAATTGAAGAGGGAATCAAATATCGTGTTGGCGAAGTGAGAATTATTAACCACATAGATAAGTTTGATGAAACTATTTTGGAAAAAGAAATTCTGATTAAAACGCGCAAGGTTTTTAATTCTGAATTGGTAGAAAAAACCGTTGATAAAATGGTGGAAGTGATGTCGGATAAATCTTACGCCTTTGCTAATGTTGAGCCAGTTTTTAAGCGCAATATGGAGAAAAAAACGATAGATGTTGATTTTGTAATTAATGAAACTCAGAGAATTTATATTAATCAAATTACCGTAACTGGAAACACCAGAACTCTCGATGAGGTAATTCGTCGCGAATTAAGGTTTAGAGAAGGTGATGCTTATAATTTAAATAAAATAAATCGCTCAAAACAAAGATTGCAAAATCTAGGATTTTTTGAAAATGTCGAGCTTAAAACTAATCGAATTGGCAATAGCAACAAGGTTGATTTAGTTATTGAGGTAAAGGAAAAAAAGACTGGAGAATTAAATTTAGGAATTGGTTATTCAACAGTTAATAAAATTACCACTAACGCTGGAATTAAAGAAAGGAATTTATTTGGAACTGGTCAAGAGCTTGGGGTCAATGTTCAAAAGGCATATAGCTTGCTTACTAGTGAAATTAATTATACCAAGCCTTATTTTATGGGACGTGCAATTGATGTTGGTTTTGATTTATATAAATATCAAATGGGACAAAGAAATACTTTGGTTTATAATCAAGATTCAAATGGCTTGGTTATGCGGGCTGATTATGCAATTACTGAGTTTTTGGCTCATCAATTGCGATATTCTTTAAACGATCAAACTATCGATGGAATCAGTTCAAATGCTTCAATTGGAATTAGAAATTTGGCGGGAAGTTATTTAAGCTCGGGAGTTGGGCAAAGTTTTTCATATGATAAAAGGGATAATAGAATGAACCCACGCAACGGTTATTATATCTCGCTTAGCCAAGATTACGTTGGTCTGGGTGGAGATATCAATACTTTAAAACATGAGGGATCTGCTGGTCTTTATATTCCAACATTTAGCGATAATTATGTGGTAAAATTTTTAGCACGAGGTGGCAATATCAACGGTATTGGGCAAGATGTCAGAAGTAACTATGGCTTCTTTTTGGGTGGTAATAATTTTCGTGGTTTTGAATATGCGGGTATGGGGCCACGCGTAATGAATGACGGATCAGTAATTGGTGGTAAAACATATTATGTTGGAACCGCAGAATTTATGTTTCCGCTTGGCTTACCAAAAGAGTTAGGAATTAATGGTATTTTATTTAGTGATAACGGTACGGTTAAAGGGGTTGATAATCTTAGCAAGCAAGGCGTGCAAATCTCAGATTCTGGATCTCTTCGCTCTTCCTACGGACTTAGTATCGCATGGGCTTCGCCAATGGGACCAATTCGTTTAGACTTTTCAAAAGTTACTAAAAAAGAGCAATATGATCGAACTCAAGCTTTTAGATTTAGTTTTGGCACGAGTTTTTAGCAAGATGCTTAAAAATCTATAGTCAAATCCACATACTCATGTCAATCAATTGAAGCTCTGCCTAAAATAATTCCACAAGAAATTGCTACATTTAAAGATCTCATATTATTTTTCATAGGAATAAAAATTCTATGATCTGCCTTTTGAGCTATATAATCAGGCACCCCAGCGCTTTCTCTGCCAAACATTAAGCAATCATTCTTGTCAAATTCAAATTTTCTGTAATCCAGCGAAGCTTTAGTTGAGGCTAAAATTAATCTTTGTTTTTTTTCAATAATTTCTGTTTCAAAAAATTCTTCAAATGATTGATGACGAAAAATTTTTGCAAAATCAATATAATCAAGAGCAGATTTTTTTATTCTTTGTATATCAAATGGAAAGCCGCAAGGTTCAATGATGTGAAGCTCTAAATCAAAACAAACGCAGGTGCGAATTATAGTTCCAACATTACCTGCAATATCAGGCTGGAATAAAACAATTTTTGTCATTTTTGTACTTTATTTTATTTTATTTTCTTTTTTTTTAAAAAAACTTTTCTATTATTTTTAAGTAACCTAAGTTTAATCAATATTTTTTAAAAGCCATGGCCCAAACTGCCAAAATCACATTCATTGTTAAAAACGAAAAAAAAGAGTTCGAAGTTCCGCTAGGCACAACTGTCTTGGAAGCCGCTCATAATAATAACATCGACTTGGAAGGGGCTTGCGAAGGCTCTCTTGCTTGCTCTACTTGTCATGTGATAGTAGATAAGGATTTTTATAATAAATTAGAAAATCCAAGTGAAGATGAAGAAGATATGCTTGATTTAGCGTTTGGACTAACTCCAACATCAAGACTAGGTTGTCAAATTATTATGACCCAAGATTTAGATGGTTTGGTTGTAACGGTTCCAAGCGAAACTCGTAATGTATCAATAGATAAATAATTATTTTATGAATAAAAATATAATAAAATTAGCGATCGCCATTGTAGTAACCATATTAGTCTACAGTGTTTTTTGGTTTTTCAAAGTTGGTCAAGTTGAGAAAAAAATTAATAATTTTATTAGTGAAAATAATTTGAATATTTCTGCTGGAGAGGTTGCCGTTTCAGGTTTTCCACTATCACAAAAAATCGCAATCAAAGATTTAAAATTTTCAATTCCAAATTCCCCGCTTAGCAAATATCACATTATTGTTAAAAATGCTGAGGCAATGACAGGAATTTTCTCAAATGATTTTTCT
Organism: uncultured Rickettsiales bacterium; assembly: GCA_937927795.1. Classification (GTDB taxonomy): domain Bacteria; phylum Pseudomonadota; class Alphaproteobacteria; order Rickettsiales; family UBA1997; genus UBA2645. Next base: position 1,992 of record CALBSF010000234.1, on the reverse strand, counting down.
GTAAATATTGCTATGGACGCGGTTTTACTGCAAGATGCTGATGAAAAAAATTTCACCGTGGAATTTGCATCACAACCACAAATTAACTTTGCTCTTGATGGTGAGGGATTTGTAAAAATATCTTATCAAGATTTGGGCCATAAAATTTTAGATGAGCAAAAAAATACCATATATTCCGCTTCAAGTTCATCAGTTTCTTTTGAAGCTGTTGTGGGTGAAGATGGAAAAATGGTTAATAAAGTTAATGCCGATGTAAAAGAAATTGTAGGTTTTGATGCGATTGATCTTTATAAAAGTTCTTTAGAAAAAAGAATTATGGACGGCATTAAAACTGGCGAGATTGCAGTCAATGATCAAGTAGCTAATCCAGCTACTGGTTTGATTGATCCTTCTTCTCAAGTTTCAAGCTCAGCTTCAATTCCTTCAAGCGTAGCAGCTCCAACTGCGCCAGTTGTAAATGCTAATATTGCTGCTGGTGTGGCAGCAAATCCTGTGACGCCAAATGCTGCTGCTAATGTTGTATCTCCAGCTCAAAATCAAGTGCCGAGTGAGGATGCAAAAAATGATCCCGCAGCAAACGCCGCTAATCCAGTTGTTGCAAAAATAATTGCTAATCCAAGCTATGCTTCGGATCCAGCTGCGGTTGCAAAGCTTGCTAGTGAAGCTGCCTTAGCTAGTGTTGCTGCGTCGTTAAGTAATCCTGATCAAATTCCAAGCGCTCCAGTAGAGCTGTCTAAAAATATCGAGCCAGTTAAAAGTAATTTATTACTGAATTTGGAATATTTTATTACAGCTTCTGCAGATTCGGCGGCTCAAAATTCTCCAGTTTCTCTTGATCCAACAAAAATTGAAGAAAGCGTAGTCATTCCATCTAATGGCAAAACAATTAAAATTAATAATTTAGAATTTTCAAATAATCTTTATAAATTATATATCAATGGCGAATTAAACAGCATGCAAGATGACTCTATGTTATCTGGCTCTGTTAGTGTTAAAGTTGAAAAAATAGATATCTTTGTTGCTTCTTTGCTTGAAGGGTTTGGTAAAATTTTAGATAGCAAAAAAAATGACCAAAATGCAATTAAAGTTCCATCTGATTTATCTTTAGATCCAACTGCCGCAGCGCCTGTCTTGGAAAAGAAAGTCGATTCATATCAAGTATTTTTAACAAAAGTTTTAACAAATTTAAATTCTGTATCTAAAGAAATGGCGGCCAAAAATCCAGTAAGTAAAGGAGATGTTGCGGTTTTTGATATTAGAAGAGAAAAAAATCTAGAATTTTTAATCAATGAAACTTCAATTCGTGAAGTTTTGGGTAAATTTTAATTGATTATTTTAAGTGAAAATTTTTGAGGCTCTTTTAAAATCAAGAAAAGAGCTAGAGTTAAAGGGCGTAGAAAGCAATAAATTAGATTCTCTAATTTTGCTTTCCTACGCCCTTTCTTTTTCAAAAGAGCAAATAATTTTTAATCCAGATTTAGAATTAACCGCAAGTCAAGAACAGGCTTTTTTTGGGCTTGTGGCAAGAAGAACAAATAGAGAACCTATTTCTCATATTATCAAAAAAAGAGAGTTCTACGGTGAAGATTTTATGGTTAGCGGCGATGTTCTCGATCCTCGTCCTGATTCAGAAAGTTTAATTGAGTTAGTTTTAGAAAATTTTTCAAATAAAAATCAAGAATTAAATAAATACAATTGAAAAATATAAAATAAATAAATATCATTTTTTTCATTTTATCAAAATTCTTTCTTGCGATTCCATGCAAATATGTTTGTTATTTTTTTAAATTGAAGGTATAAACTCCCATCCTAGATCATTGCAAATGTTCTCCCATATCTTATCCTGCACTCGCAACTTGTCTTTGCTCTTCAAAAGAGAGAAACATTTTATAAATTCGTCCAATTCGAGCAGCTCGCACATCTTTCTTAGGACAAATCCGTACGAAAGAAAGTTGACGCGCGACATGGGACAATGTCGGGCAAAAGGTATTT
>CALBSF010000233.1 GCA_937927795.1 uncultured Rickettsiales bacterium | reverse complement strand
TTTTCTCCATATTTTTTTATACCAATTATTATTCCTTCATCACTAAATTTCATAATTCTTTAAGAATTCTAGGGCAATTTTTTGATCTTCAAAAACAGATTTGTCAAGCAATTGATTTCTAAACCAAGTTAACTGTCTTTTAGCATAATTTCTAGTTTTTTGACAAGCAATTATAATCGCCTCTTCTTTGGTGATTCGATTATGTAAAAAATCACTAATTTCATAAAAACCTAAAGTTTTTGTAATTTGCTTATCATCATCAATTCCTTGATCTATAAGATTTCTAACCTCATCAACCGCACCATTTTCGAACATTTTTTCAAATCTTAAATTACAATTTTGATATAATTTTTCGCGTGGCGGATTTAAATTAATATGTAAAAAATCTTCTTTTTTAAAAATCGTAGTTATTGGCTGACTTTGCCAATAAGAAATTGATTTTCCACTTTGCCTTAAAACCTCATAAGCTCTAATTAAACGATGTTTATCTAAATTTAAAATTCTTTCTTTTTCTTCACCAATTCTAATTAATTCTTCAATAAAATCTCTTTTCTCTAAACTTTCAAAAAGCTCTAAAGCCTCTATTCTTATAGATTCATCAATTTTTGGAATCACCGAAATTCCTTCAATTAATTTTGAAATATACATTCCTGAACCACCAACTATTACTGGAATTTTTCCTGCGCCCAAACATTCTTTAACTGATTTTTCAACAAGCTCAAGCCACATGGCAACGCTCGAGGATTCTTGAGGTTTTAAAATTGAATATAAAAAATGAGGTATTTTTTTTTGATCTTCTAAACTTGGCTGCGAAGATAGAATTGGCAAGCCTTCATAAATTTGCAGGGAATCAGCATTAATTATTGCCGCTTTTTTCATCATCGCAAAATCATAAGCAAGCTGCGATTTTCCTGATGCTGTGGGGCCAGAAATTACGATGATTTTAGACATATTTCTTTCAAACGCTTAAGATCTTCGGGCAAGTCAACTTCAAATGACATTTCTTCATTAGTGCGCGGATGATTAAAGCCTATTTTGTAAGAATGCAAAGCCTGCCTTGGAAAATTGGCAATAAATTTTTTATCTTTTTCGTTTAATTCTTTTGGCGCAGTTTTTTTACAAGAATTATAAAGTTGATCGCCAACAATTGAATGCTTGATTGACTCAAGATGAACCCTAATTTGATGGGTTCTGCCAGTTTCAAGTCTGCATTCAAGCATGGTTATAAAACCATCTAAAAAAGATTCTTTAGTTTCATAATTAGTAATTGCCTGCCTTCCAGCAAGCCTAGAAATCACCATCTTCAAACGATTAATTCTTGAGCGCACAATATTTTTATCAATTCTGCCTTTAGCTGGAATCAACTGCCCGTAAACAAAAGCCAGATAAACTCTTTTAATATCGCGATCTTTTAATTTTTGACTTAAAATTTGATGAGTAAAATCATTTTTTGCAACCAACATCAAACCAGAAGTATCTTTATCAAGGCGGTGCACAATACCAGGTCTAAATTCGCCGCTAACAGCTGATAAACGATCTTTATGGGTAAATAATAAAGCATTAACCAAAGTATCATCTTGATTGCCCGCACCAGGATGAACCGTAAGATAAGGCGGCTTATTAATTACCAATAAATCATCATCTTCAAAAACAATTTCAAAAGGAATTTCTTTAGCTATTAGATGAGACGGCTTTGGATCTGGCAAAGTAACAAAAATTTTCTGACCTGTCTGCGTTTTTTGTGAAGTGGTCTTAAAAGGCTTTCCAGATACATCGACCACTAAATTTTCTTCAATAAAATTTTGAATTTTACTTCGCGTAATTTCCGGCTTAACCAATAAAAATTGCTCCGCTAAAAACTTATCCAGCCTAATACCAGAAAGACTTTCTTCAACTATAAATTCAAATTTTTCCATTTAATTAACAAATTTTTCAACCAAAGTCATTATAGCTCCAAGACTTATGATTGTAGTAAGCATGGCTATTTTTATTTCGTTCTTTACTTCATTTCTTAAAAGCTGAATTTCACTTTCTAATCTTGAAATATCAACTTTAGTAGCCAAGGCTTCAGAAGATTGAATTTGAATCTCTTTGATTTCCTCAGCAAGAACTTCAGCAACTTCCTGCTTCATTCCCGCTTTTTCTAATTTTCTAGCAAATAATAGGCGCTATTCATAAGGGTAAGGGTTTAAAATTGGCGATATTTACAATTTGGCAAATTGCAAGAGTAAACACTAATAGAAAAGCAACCACAAGTCAATTAAATTCTCTTAAAACCAAGGATTCTAGCCTCTTCATCGCCATCTTTAACAAACCCAATTTCAATTTCTAAATAATTTTTTTTCAAAAATTTTTCTGCAATTTCTGGCCATTCAATTAAAGAAATTCCATTTTGCAAAGCATCAAAAAAACCAATATTTTCTAACTCGTCTTCTGATTTTAAGCGATATAAATCAAAATGAAAAACTTCACCTTTTTGAGTATCGTAAGAATAAACTAAATTAAAGGTTGGGCTTAGAACCTCTTGCTTTTTTAAAGAAATTTCTTCAATAAAATTTTTAGCAAAAAAACTCTTCCCAACCCCTAAAGTTCCTTTCAAACCAATCACATCTCCAACATTTGACTCGCGCGCAATTTTCCTGGCAAAATCCGCCATTTCAATCTTGGTTTTTATTAAGATTTTTTGCATGAATTTTAGATAAGCTAACTACTTATTAAATCTATCAATCCCCTCTTGAATCAATTCTTTAGCTTTCGCGGCATCTTCAAAAGATTTTACTTTCACCCATTTTCCTTTTTCCAAATCTTTATAATGCTCAAAAAAATGTTTGATTTTATTCACCAAATTTTCAGGAAGTTCTTTGTAAGATTCAACATTTTCAAATTGTGAATTTAATTTTTTCGCCGGAACCGCCAAAATTTTTTCATCCATTCCTTTTTCATCTTCCATAATCAAAACCCCAACCGGCTTAACTGCAATTACTGCACCAGGAACTACTGGAAAATCTGAAATAACCAACACATCACAAGGATCTCCATCATCAGATAAAGTGTGTGGAATAAAGCCATAATTGCATGGATAATACATCGGAGTTGCAATAAAACGATCAACAAAAATCGCTCCAGAATCCTTATCCATTTCATATTTTACCGGATCTGCATTCATTGGAACTTCAATGATTACATTTACTTGATTTGGAGCATCTTTTCCAATTGAAATTTTTTCTATGTTCATATTTATAATAAATTTTTAATTAAAAAGTTTAAAAGCTGGAAGCTATTTTAACAAAATATTTGAGTATTTAAAGCTTTTTTTATACCAAGGCACCTCATAAGAAGCTTTGATATTCAGATTCTGCTGCATTTATTTAAGATAAAAACTCAAACTCGGTCTCAATTGGCACGTGATCTGACGGAGAATTTTCGCTTCTAAAATCGCGATATATTTTCATTGATTTGATGTGATTTTTTAAATTCGGAGTTGCCCAAATATGATCTAATCTTCTGCCTTTATTGGCTCCAAGCGGATCTTTAGCGCGATAGCTCCACCAGCTGTAAAGTTTTTCATTTGCAGAAATAAAATGGCGATGAGTATCAATAAAATCTAAACTTTTTTGTAAATTTCCCATTTTTTCCACCTCAATTGGTGTGTGAGAAACAATTTTTAGTAATTGCTTGTGAGACCAAACATCATGCTCTAGCGGCGCAATATTCATATCACCTAAAATAATAATTTTTTGCTCTTTTTGTTGAGCAAAAAAATCACTCATCCAATCAACAAATTTTAATTTATGATCAAATTTATTATTGAGGGTGACATCAGGAATATCGCCGCCCGCCGGCACATAAAAATTATGTAAACTAACCTCGCCTATTTTAGTTTCAAACGAAGCACAAATATGACGCTTATGGCCGTAATCTAAAATATCAATTTTATTAGTTTTACTTAAAGGAAATTTTGAAAGAATTGCCACACCATTATAAGATTTTTCACCATCAAACTCAATAAAATCAAAGCCTAAAGACCTTACTTCTAAAAGCGGAAAATCAGGATTATCAACTTTAATTTCCTGCAAACAAATAATATCAGGATTATTTTCTTTAACAAATTTTGTCAAAAGCGGCAATCTAAGGCGAAGAGAATTAATGTTCCAAGAAACTATTTTCATTTTTATTTTAAGAACTTTTCCAAAGTAAGCATATCAACCCAAGCGATCCTTTTTTTACTAGGTTGGCGAAGCAAATAAGATGGATGAAAAATTGCAAAAGTTTTGATTTTTTTTGGTAAAAAACTAGCAGAAAAATCCATTAATTGCCCACGAATTTTGCTTACCGGCTCATTATTTTCAAGTATCGCTGCCATTGAAGTTGCGCCAACCAAAACTATAACTTTCGGATCAACTAATTGAATATGCCTTTCAACAAATGGTTTGCAAATCGCTAATTCTTCATCAGTTGGACGGCGATTTCCCGGTGGTCGCCAAAAAATCACATTAGTAATATATAAATTTTCTTTTCTACTTAAATCAATTGAGCGAAATATTTCATCAAGCAATTTTCCAGAATCGCCGCAAAATGGAATGCCTTGCAAATCTTCGTTATTACCGGGCGCTTCGCCGATTACCATAACTTTCGCCTTAGGATTTCCATCAGCAAAAACTAAATTGGTTGCCATTTTTTTTAAATTACATCCATCAAATTTTTCAAGCGCGCTGCGTAATTCATCAAGATTTTGACATGCGTTAGCGATTTTTTTTGCTTTAGCTATAATCTCATTTAAAGATAAAAATTCTTGATTTTGATTACTCATATTTTGTGATTTTTTAGCTAACTGCCCCAAGGCATCAGATGTTGAAAATATTGGCTTTATGATTGGTTTTTCAATTGTTTTTATTTGAACTTCTGGCGCTTTTTTTTCAACATTTTTTTTTGGAATATCTTTTTGCAAAAAATAATTTTGTGATTTTTCGCTTATCGCTTCATTTAAATCATTATCAATATAAAATTGCAGCGCTTCTTTCATTATTATTCTCTTACAATTTGTTTAATAAATTTTTGAAAATCATCAGCTTTTTCAAAATTTTTATAAACTGAAGCAAATCTCACGAAAGCAACCTTATCAAGCTTTTCCAAGGCCATCATTACCATTTCACCAATTTTTGAAGATGAAATTTCAGTTTCACTTTCCATCTCTAATTTTCTAACAATATTATTTACTAATTTTTCTACCTGAACTTCTGAAACTGGTCTTTTTCTAACCGCCATTTCAATTGATTTTTTTAATTTTTCTGGATCAAAAATTTTTCTTTCATTATTTTTTTTAATCACCAACATTTCTCGAAGCTGAACCCTTTCAAAGGTTGTAAATCTTGAATCGCAAGCACTACAATATCTTCTTCTTTTAACCGATTCTCCATCATCAGAAATTCGACTATCTTTTACTTGAGTTTCAATATTTCCACAAAATGGGCAGCGCATGATTTATAAATTAATTTTATGGTTATTATTAAAACCTTTTATCTTACTGTTGGATTGCCTGCGCTTCACTCGCAATGACGAAGCTTACAGTTTTCAGTCTTCGTTATTGCAAGTGAAGCGCAGGCAATCCAATTACTCTATTATGAATTATCTTCTTCGGTAATTGTCATTGAAACTGAAGCTGCAGCTTGCGCTGCAATTCCTTCACACCTTCCTAAAAATCCTAATTGTTCAGTTGTGGTTGCCTTAACATTAACTCTATTAGAAGAAATTCCCAAAACCTTTGATAATTCTAGTGCTATAGCTTTTTTAAATTTAGAAATTTTTGGTTTTTCACAAATTACCGTAACATCTAAATTTAAAATTTTTGCGCTATGTTTTTTGAGCAATCCATCAACTATTTTTAACATTTTTCGTGAATCGCAATTTTTCCATTTTGCATCAGTTGGTGGAAAATGCTCACCAATATCACCTTCTCCAATAGCCCCCAAAATCGCGTCAATTAAAGCATGAACAACAACATCACCATCCGAATGAGCATCAATTTTTTTCTCAAATTCAATATCAACACCGCCAAGTCGAATAAAATTATTTTCATCCTTTTGTTTTTCTCAACCCAACAACTGTTTTTGTTGTGTTTTTTATGTTTTTTGTGTTTTTTATGTTTTTAGATGAAACAACACTAATTATTCCATGGGTTTGAGTATTATTGGTATTCTGCTGAGAAACACTTCCTCCTGACATAATTTGTGAGTTTTGGCTTGATATCATTTAATTTTTCAGGAAAAATCTCTATCAATCTTGATAGAATGACCCGACTTGAGATTTTGTCTAATTTGTCAACAAAGAAAGAAAGTTTTTCTTTAGGCAGAAAATCAAAAAAATTACCAATCAGGATGGCTTGAAAGTGTATGGGGTTATGGGCCAGGTTATTTGAAAAAATATCTGTCTCGTATTTTTTAAGCAATTCTTTAGCACTCTCTGTCGAGCAATGTCTTAGATAAAAAAGAATTGCATTTATAAAATCTATAAGACTATGCTTTTCTTTATCAATAGCCTCAACCGCCTCATCAAAAGAAAAGTATCTAAAATTTAAATGATAATCATCCCCATAGAAAAAATCTGTCTGCAAACCATATTTTTCAATAGGTTCTTGAATTGCTTTTCTTTTGTCATAATCTAAAACAACGGCTCTTTCATAAGCTATGGCATGACTCATAGCAATAACCTGTGGATCTTTTTTTGGATCAAATTCCGCTCGATTCAGAATTTGCTCTACCAAGCCTTTTAAATCATCAGGAACTTCAAAAAATGGTGATTGAGAATTATTAACTTTTAAAAAAACCTTAAATCCAGCATTTTTCATTCTGGCAATAAAAGCAATAACCTCAGCTAGCGTTGGTGGATGAAAAAATGTTGATGAATCTATAATTATGGTTTTTTTATTTACCTGCCTTGAAGGAGAGGT
>CALBSF010000232.1 GCA_937927795.1 uncultured Rickettsiales bacterium | reverse complement strand
TTTCTGATATCAGTCTCAAATTTATCGTTTTGCTTGTCATCAGCACTTCTTTGCTGACAAATTAAATAATAAATATTAAATTTAAAACGTTGCCGCTCTTCACCATGCAGCTCGTGATCTTTTGCAAATTTATTAACATTGTTAATGATAATACCAAGAGAACCAAATTCAATTTCCGATGGCAGCATGGCTCTAGAAAATTTAGTACTATCCAATAAATGCAATTCTTTAGTAAGATTGTCGCAAGCAACTTTAAATACACTCTGGCTACTGATTAGATTTGATGACATTTGATAAGATAATCTTAAATAAGAATTACTTGCCTGAGGATTTACTACTATCAGATTAGGATTTCTTATCGCATCTTCTATATTAATTCCTTCTGAAGATAAAAATTGTCGAAAACTTGGTTTATAACAAACCCGATTATCATTAAAACAGAATATTTGAGCATCGTAGTGCATAATCCAATCATTATTTTTTTCCGTAGCTTCTTGCACATATTGTGAAGTGGCAAAAGTTATATCAAGTAAATTCAAGAATTTTAATGAAAATCCAATTAATTTTTTTTCTCTTGACAAGCGCCCACCATATCCAATATTTGAGGAATATATGGGGAAAATTTCAAGATCGTCTCGATTAACCTTGTTATCAAAAAATATTTTTGCTAACCAATCTTTAAAAAAGTTTTTGCGATATTGTATATCACCTACAACACTTCTGCCATATACCTCCTGACATTTATCCATTATAACTTCTTTGGCGACAGACTCATCTAACATAGTTAATTGAAAATCTAAATCTCTTGGTTTGAATCTTGTTTTATAAATAGCGCTTCCTTGCAAATATAACATGCCACACTCTTCTAGTCGCTTTATTAAAAAACTAATTTGATCATTAATAACTTCGATTCTCTTTTGTGGCGTAAGACCAGAAACTAAACAACGCTCTATTGATGAAGCAATAACGCTAGCATCAACAGCCGTGAGACTGGTTTTTAATTTTTTTTGTAAAACCCCGTCTCTTTCTAGCGCAAACTCTTTTTGAATTCTAAGCTCTTCTATTAGATCTTCATTTTTTAATTGCGCTAATCTATCTGCTATATTTTTTTCTTCCTTTTCTAGCCTCGCTATTTCTTCAGCTTCTTGTGCTAATCTTTCAGCTTCTTGTTTTAATCTTCGAGCTTCAGCTTCTTGCCTCGCTTTTTCTTCAGCTTCTTGTCTTAGCCTTTCTTCAGCTTCTTGTGCTAATCTTTCAGCTTCTTGTTTTAATCTTCGAGCTTCAGCTTCTTGCCTCGCTTTTTCTTCAGCTTCTTGTCTTAGCCTTTCTTCAGCTTCTTGTCTTAGCCTTTCTTCAGCTTCTTGTTTTGATCTTTGCAACTCCTCTTCTGCTTTACTGTTTTGTTTCTGAACTTCATCAACTATTTGCAAAAATAATCTTATCGAATCTTCATTTAAAAGATCTTTGGTAATATTAATAAATTTGTTTCCAGGTTTTGAGGTTGAAAATCCTGCGAGTCTGCCATCTATAACTTGTTTCTTAATTGCCGTTATCAATTTTTGATGCTCTGTTTCTAAATTAATTTTGATGACTAGTGCAGATTTGGCTTTGTCAAAAATCTTACCCCACTCCTCTTTGATGCTGCAAAATCCTTCTCTTATAGAAGAAACTAGATCTTCTCGTATTTTTAAAGCCTCATCCTGAGCTTTTTTTGCCACCAACAAACGCTGACGCTGCATTTCCAAATCTATTTGTTCTTGCGCAGCTTGCCTTGCCAAAGCTTTGCGCGCTTCTTCATCTCGCGCGCGCCTTTCCTCTTCTAATCCATCTTGATATTTCTTATAAGACTCATTTACTTCCTTTTTTAACTCTTGAACTGCCAAACTGTAATTACCAGTTTCATCTGGCTTAGAATAATATTTTTGAAAAAAATCTTGAAAACGCGATATATCTGCTCGCAACAATTTAAGATCTTCTGTTTTTATTATTTGAACCGAACCATTTTCAAAACTCATGGTTTTAAAATCAGAATTATTTAAATAAAATGCAAACTCTACAGCAATAGTAAAGCATCTTAATTTATCTCCTATTTTAGCTGTTTCATAATCAGAATATGGTGGAAATAATCGCAATTTAACTTCAAGCAGTCTTTCTGCCCCAAGCTTTAATTCAGAAAGCATCGGCATTACTTCCTCTTTGGTTTCAAACAATTCAATTTCAACAGATAATTTACTCAAAAGATCGTTGATGGAAAAGCTATCTGCCTTGATATCCATGCCACGCATTACGTCTGACTCATCCAATTGTAAGAATAAATCCTCTATCTTTGATCTAGACATTGAAGGAAAATAGCGATCCAGAACTTCTGTCCTTGTATATCCCATTAAATCTGTAATATGCATTTCCGTGGGAAGCAACAAACGAAAATGATAGTAGGCCATTCTTAATTCATAGAGGCGTAATAGCGACATCGGCACCGACCTTTCCCCTAGCTTAGTTT
>CALBSF010000231.1 GCA_937927795.1 uncultured Rickettsiales bacterium | reverse complement strand
AGCAGCGCGAGATCTAAGGCCTTGAACCTTTGCCTTTTCAACATAAGGATCATTCATTTGTCTGAGTAGCCATTTTTGTGAAGATTTTTTTAATCTTTTAGCTTTTTTTAAAGTTACAAATTTTTGCGGCATTTATAAATATATTAATTTTCTTGAAAAAACTTGAATTTAAGCCTATTCTACAGGAATCATAGATAAAAACAAACTTTAAATTATTTTGAAAAATAAAAATAAAATTGCAACTATTGGGATTATTGGCGGCGGTCAATTGGGGAGAATGACTTGTCATGCCGCTCAAAAAATGGGTTTTAAAACCGTGGTTTTTTGTGATCAAAAAAAATCACCAGCAAGCTTTGTAACCAATAAAACCATTGTTGCAGACTATTTAGATACAAAAGCTTTGGAGAAATTTTCTAGCCTAGTTGATGTTGCAACATTTGAATTTGAAAATATTCCGCTTGCGCCAATTGAATTTCTTGAAACAAAAGTAAAAGTTTTTCCAAGTTCAAAAGTTTTAAAAATTACTCAAAATAGAAATTTGGAGAAAAATTTTCTTAATTCAATTGGAATAAAAACCACAGATTATGCAGCAATATCAAGCTTTGCTGACTTAGAGAAAAATTTAAATAAATTTCAAAAAGCAATTTTAAAAACTGCAACTCTTGGATATGATGGCAAGGGTCAATTTGTTTTATCAGATGTTTCGCAAGCTTTAAAAATTTGGCCGGAAGTTGAAAATAGGGAATTAATTTTAGAAAAATTTTGTCCGTTTAATTCAGAAATTTCTGCCATTGTCGCTCGTTCAACTAACGGTGAAATTGCTTGTTATGAGCCGCTTAGCAATATTCATAAAAATGGAATTTTAGATGAAAGTATTTATCCAGCAAAAATTTCTGATGAATTAAAAAATAAAGCGCAGGAAATTGCTAAAAAAATTGCTTTAGAGCTTGATTTAATTGGGGTTATGGCGGTTGAATTTTTTGTAGTTGAAGATGAATTGTTAGTAAATGAACTGGCGCCAAGGCCTCATAATTCTGGACATTTTTCTATGGACGGGGCGATTACTCCACAATTTGAACAATTAATTCGCGCTATAAATGGCTTGCCGCTTGGTTCTGCAGAATTTCATTCAAATGGTTTTATGAAAAATTTAATTGGCAAAGAGGTTTTGGAATTGGAGAAATTTTATCAGAATAAAAATGCTAAAATTCATCTTTATGGCAAAGCTAAGGTGGTTAAGGGTAGGAAAATGGGGCATGTTAATGTGCTTGATGGCATTAAAAGCTAAAACTCATGAGATCTTTGACGCTTCGCATCAAAGATGACCAGTCGAGTTAATTAATTATTTTAAAAATTTATGACAAAATCAAAAACATTGAAAATGGATCTAATGCCTCAAAAATCTGGGTTTCTGGGCGTTGAGGAAAAATATTTAGCATCGCCTGATGATGCGAAAGTTGTGGTTGTTCCTTTTGCTTTAGAAAAATCTGTAAGTTATGGACGCGGCACTAAAAAGGGTGCCAAAGCCATAATTAAAGCATCGCAGCAGGTTGAATTATTTGACGAGGAATTTTGGTGTGAACCATTCAGGCAATATGGCGTGGTTACCATGAAAGAGCCTGAGATTGATTATGAATCGGTTACAAAATCATTAGATCAATTAGAGGGAATTACTCAAAATATTTTAGATGCTGGAAAATTTCCTTTGATTTTAGGCGGCGAACACTCAATAACCGCGGGCTCAATTCGACCATTTGTGAAAAAATATCCAGATTTAGCAATTTTGCATTTTGATGCTCATGCTGATTTGCGCGATGGTTATAATGGTGAACATTATTCTCATGCGGCGGCGCTGCGCAGAGTTATGGATCATCCAATTTCAACTTTAATTTCTTGTGGAATTAGAAATATTTCTGCTAGCGAAATTCCTTATCTTGAAGCGAATCGTCATCGTATTCACATGCATTTTGGTAAAGATCGCAGATCGTGGGATGCTGAAAAAATAGTGGCGCCATTAAAGGGTCGCCCAGTATTTTTAACTTTTGATTTAGACGGATTTGATTCAAGTTTAATGCAAGCAACTGGAACGCCAGAGCCTGGTGGAGTAATGTGGGGAGATGCTTTGGATATTATTCGCGCTGCTAGCAAAATTTCTAATATTGTTGGCGCAGATGTGGTTGAGCTGGCTCCAGTCAAGGCTTTACACTCATGTGATTTTTTAGCTGCAAAACTTTGTTATAAAATTTTATCTTACGCTTTAGCAAAAAAACAAAGTGGAATATAAAATCAGGTAATTTGTTGTTATTACTCAAATGAAAATTTTCAAACTTGATGGAACCGAAGTAAAAAAAGGCGAAAGAAAGCGCGTAAATATTGATATGGGAAGTATTTACGATTTTACTGATGTGAAAATGTCAGTTGAAGTAATTCGCGGCAAAAAAGATGGCCCGACTCTTTTTATTAGCTCAGCAATTCACGGCGATGAAATTGGTGGAATTGAAATTGTTAGAAGACTTTTAAAATCAAATTCTTTAAGAAATATTTGTGGCACTTTAATTGCGATTCCAATTGTAAATATTTTTGGATTTAATGATAGAACTCGCTATTTGCCTGATCGCAGAGATTTAAATCGTTGTTTTCCTGGTCTTAAAAATGGCTCACTTTCATCGCAAGTTGCTTACAAACTCATGAAGGAGGTGATTAAAAAATCTGACTATGGAATTGATCTTCACACCGGAGCCTATCATCGCTGCAATCATCCGCAAATTCGTGCCAATATTAATGATAAAGCAACTCTAAATCTTGCCAAAGCTTTTGCAGCACCAATTATAATTAATTCCGATTTACGCGATGGCTCGCTTCGCCAAACCGCGATGGAAGAAAAAATTCCTTTACTTCTTTATGAGGCAGGAGAAGCACTGCGTTTTGACAATAATGCAATTGAAATTGGAGTAAGAGGAATTTTGAATTTTATGCGCGAAATTGGCATGATTAATTCTAAATTTTGTGAAATTTTTCCGCAAAAAATATTTGTTGCCCGCTCTAGTTCTTGGCTTAGAGCTCCTAAAAGTGGAATTCATATTGCTAGAGCGCCCTTAGGAAAAACGGTGAAAAAAAATGAGATAATCGGCGAAATTGCAAACCCATTTGGCGATCACAAGACATATGTTAGGGCAGATGAGGATGGAATGATTATAAGTATGTCGAAATTGCCTTTGGTGAATAAGGGAGATGCTTTATTTCACATTGCTAGTAATGAGCAAGAAAGAAAAAAGAAAAAATCACTATATCGCGATTATAATTTGGATATTAATGACCCGATTAATGCTAGGTAACGCTATAGCATAACAAAGATCGGAAGAGCGTCGTGTAGGGAAAGAGTGTCTTCGCCTGTGTAGATC
>CALBSF010000230.1 GCA_937927795.1 uncultured Rickettsiales bacterium | reverse complement strand
GAAAATTTACCTTAAGTAGATAAAGCAACAATCGTCATTGCGAGCATAAGCGAAGCAATCCGTTAACAATCTAACTGATTAATATAATCAATAATAACGTCAAGCCCAGCTTGCCAAAACTCTGGATTATGAGCTGACAAACCAAATGGCTGAAGCATTTCTTTGTGATGATTTTTTCCACCACTTTTTAACATTTCCAAGTATTTTGTTTCAAAATTTTTTATTTTACCAGACTTATAAACTCCATATAATGAATTAACCAAGCATTCGCCAAAAGCGTAAGAATAAACATAAAATGGTGAATGAATAAAGTGAGGAATATATGACCAAAAAAAGCGATATGATTCATCAAATTTAAAAGCGCCACCCAAACTTTCTTTTTGCACTTCCATCCAAAATTCACAGATTTTTTCTAGAGAAATTTCACCTTTTTTTCTTTCATCATGAATTTTTCTTTCAAATTCTAAAAAGGCAATTTGTCTTACAGCCGTATTAATCATATCTTCAACTTTACTTGCGATAATAATTTTTTTTGCTGCCAAATTTTTTTCATTTTTTAGAATTTTTTGGAAAGTTAATTGCTCACCAAAAACTGAGGCGGTTTCTGCCAAAGTTAATGGAGTATCGCACATTAAAGCGCCGCAAGATCTTGCTAAATATTGGTGAACGCCGTGTCCAAGCTCGTGAGCCAAAGTCATAACATCGCGAACCTTTCCTTGATAATTCATTAAAATAAAAGGATGAATTGATGGAGTGCATGGATGAGAAAAGGCGCCAGAGTCCTTGCCGCTCTTAACTTTAGCATCAATCCATTTTTTATCAAAAAATAATGAACCAACTTTTTTCATCTCTGGATGAAATTCTTCATAGGCTTGTAAAACTAGATCCTGAGCGGCTTTAAAAGGTATTAATTTTTCTTTTTTTTGTGATAGGGGAGCATTTCTATCCCAATAATTTAAAGATTTTTTTCCTAAAATTTTGGCTTTAATTTTATAGTAACGATGTGAAATATTTTTGTAATTTTCTTTTACTTTTTTAATTAAAATATCAACTACTTCATCTTCAACAAAATTATTTAAATTGCGCGACGACATTGGGTTTTTAAAGCCTCGCCACTCATCTTCAACCGCTTTATCTTTAGCTAAAATATTGGTTATAAAAGCAAATAATTTAGCATTTTTTTCTAAAGTTTTTGCAATTGAAATTGCCGCATCTTTTCTAACTTTTTCTTTTTGATGAGACATCAAATTAAAAATTTCTTGTGAATTTAAAGTTTTGTTTTGATATTTAAATTCTAAATTATTAACCGTTTCATCAAATAAACGCACGAATGCTGCGCGCGAAGTCACATTTTTTTCTAAAGAAAATTTTTCTAAATCTTGCGATAATTGATGTTTTTTAAAAAATCTTAGATCACGAAAAAATGGTTGATATTTTTTTAATTCTGCTGATTTTTTAAAAAATAATTCTAACTTTTTTTCGTTAATTTTATTTAATTCTAAGGTATAAAAAATTAAGCTAGAGCTAATAACGGTAAGTTTTTCTGTAATATTTTGATGAAAAGAAATATTTTTTTGATTAGATAAATCAGATGCGTAAATTAAATAAGAGTAACTAGAAATTTTACCAATTTTTTCTGAAATTTCTTCATAATTTTTTACTGATTTTAATAAATCTTTAGCTTCTAATTTTAAAATTTTACCAAAAAAATTATCGTGAAATTTTTTTACTTCTTTTTCGATTAAGACAAGATCTTGTGAGATTTTTTTATCATCGATTGATTGATAAAAATCAGATAGATCCCATGAGGGAGCGGTTATTGACTGTTTTGACATGTGATTTCTGGAAAATTGATGACATAAGAACTCGGTTTAATCGCCCGCCCCTTGAGGGTGG
>CALBSF010000229.1 GCA_937927795.1 uncultured Rickettsiales bacterium | reverse complement strand
TTTGGCTTTATTGTTTAAAGTGAAAGATTTATTTGGATTAGTGGCGGATTTTTCTAAGATTCAGTTGTAAATTTAAGGCATTTCTTAATCAATTAATCATATCTATACATGCTCAGATCAAGGCGATTAGAAGATCACTTAGTAATTGATGATCGTTATAATGTAATCACAGATAACTCGATGCTAACTCATCAAAATGTTAGTCAGTTGATGAGTATTGGCTATAAAAGATATAAAAATTTACCAACCGATGCTGAATATAATTATTTGTATGCGCAAGGAGCTCTTGATACTGCTGTTGTTGGTGACGGTGGTTTTAATTTAAGGGATACTATACTAAAATTTATAGGGGGAAAAGATCGGGAAGGTCGATCTTTAACAAAAGGTTCTTTTGCAATTTGTAGTGGCGCTGTTGATGCTAGAGGAAGAATATATGGAGGTTCGCACTGGACAACGCTTCATGTCAGAAGGGTTGGAAATGAAATAAAAATATATTTTTTGGACTCGCTTGGAGGATATCCTCATAGGGATGTGGCTAGGGCTATAAACCTACTAAATGAAAGCATTAGAAGACCTATTGTGGCTGATTTGCATCCGCAAAATTATGATGCTTTGCTAAAAAGAGCGCAACAAGGTGGACTACAGAATTTAAGTTTTACAGCTCCCAAAGTTATCGGATGCCCTAGGCAGGGGGTAAATAAATGTGGTGATCATGCTACATTTAATGCTTTATATACTTATTTTTTAGAAAGTGTGGAGGGTGCGTCAGTAATTCGTGGCAATCTTACTCAGCATGAGGATCTTGATGGGGTTGGAGCTGCTCCTAGATTGCTTAGCAGGGAAGAGTTCATAATAAATAGAAGGCATGAGTTAGGGGGTATTTTTGGTTATAGACCACTCTTAGGAGGGACTATTCCTTCAAAACCCAGAAGAGGTCCTGTTAAAGTTGAAGATCCATCGGGAGTTATAATTCAATCTTATCACAATCAATTAGATTCTGTGTGTGATTCTCACTTGGGTTTCACAGATAAATTAATAGATATTAAAGCAGCTCATAACAAATATGTAGAAGGTAATGCTGGTTTAGAAGAACAGATAAACAAAGCAACAAAAGTTAGATATCAAAAAATTATAGCAGAATTTATCGAAAATGTTTATGAGTCTATATTTTTAGAAGTGGGCCCTCTTTTTGATGAGAAAACAGCGCAAAGAATCGAGATTTTATTTGGCGAAATATCCAAAGAAGATTTTGTTGCCAAATTACTCAATGATGACAAAAAAGAAACTGCAATGGGGCTATTGAAAGATGTCGCGGCTTTTGTTCTCTCGTTACAGACGGGTGCTGATTCTGGATTTAGTTCGACTCAAGAAGAAAAGTTGGCTTCGATAATGAGAGGCGTTTCTTTTCCAATAGTCGTTAATCAGGTGAATTATAAAGCAATTCCTGGACCTGATGGTAAAGTATTTTTTAATATAGATGGATTAAAAGACGATAATAAATCAGGGATATCTATTCCGCAAAATATTTTTAAAGGCAGTACTCCAGATGATAATAAAGTTTCCAAATTTGTATCTAAAAAAATAAGTAAATCACTAAGTGAAGCTGGCAAAATATTATCTGATAAAAAGGATGATAAAAAATGTAT
>CALBSF010000228.1 GCA_937927795.1 uncultured Rickettsiales bacterium | reverse complement strand
TTGTTGCAGAACTGTCACCCCGCACTT
Source organism: uncultured Rickettsiales bacterium (assembly GCA_937927795.1). GTDB lineage: Bacteria > Pseudomonadota > Alphaproteobacteria > Rickettsiales > UBA1997 > UBA2645. The sequence continues at coordinate 1,549 of CALBSF010000228.1, read as the reverse complement.
GTTGCGGGGTCCATTTGTTGGACACAAACCTTACTGTAGCAATCGATTTAACACCTTCTATTTCTGACATTTCAAACAATAAAAACTCGCTCTGCCATTTTGCATAATACGTATAATCTGATTTTTACAATTCACACATTTTTCCTTAATTTTTCCGTAAATTTTAAAATTATTTTGAAAATTACCCAATTCACCATTTGAATTTACATAATCATTAATCGATGATCCGCCTGAGTTTATAGCTTTTTCTAGAATTTTTTTAATTGATTTTACCAATTTTTTAACTTCATTTTTATTTAAAGAATTGGCGCTGCGAAGTGGCGAAATTCCTGAATCAAATAGCGATTCATTGATATAAATATTACCAACACCAACCACAATTTCATTATTCATCATGGTAGTTTTAATATTTGTTTTTTTATTTTTTAATTTTTCAAATAAATAATTTTCATTAAAATCATCATCAAGCGGCTCAAATCCTAGTTTTACAAGAGATGGATGAGTTTTTAAATTTTTTTCTTCAACCAAATCAACAAAGCCAAAACGCCTTGGATCGTTGAAAATCAAGAATAAACCGTTGCTAAATTCTAAAACAAAATGATCGTGCTTTAATTGCTTAAAATCTTTTGATAAAGTAATTCTGCCGCTCATTCCCAAATGAATTACTAGACTTTTCTTATCATCAAAGTTTATAATTAGATAACGAGCTCTACGAGTGATGCTTGTAATTGTTGATTTTTCTAATTTAGTTAAATCAATAGTAGAATTAATTCTAAGTTTTTTATCGGATAAAAAAACTTTTCTCACCTGGTTTTTAACTATATTTTGTAGGCCCAAACAAATGGTTTCAACTTCTGGTAATTCTGGCATTTTTTTTAAAAATTTTTATTAACAGCGCGTTTATGACTGAATATAAATTACAACTTCCAGATCAGGCAACTGATAATCGCGTTTTAATGCATAGTTGTTGCGCTCCTTGCGCTGGAGATTTAATGGAGCGAATGAAAGAATCAGGAATTGATGTTACGATTTTTTTCTACAATCCCAATATTCATCCTAAAAAAGAATATGAAATTAGAAAAGAAGAAAATAAAAAATTTGCTGAAAAACTTCAGATGCCATTTATTGACGCGGATTACGATGTTCAAGATTGGTTTAAGCGCGCCAAGGGTTTAGAACATGAGCCAGAGCGCGGGCTTCGTTGCACCAAATGTTTTGATATGCGCTTTGAAAGAACCGCGCTTCATGCTTTTGAAAATAATTTTAAAATAATTACTTCTTCACTTGGAATTTCAAGATGGAAAAATATGGATCAAATCAATGATTGTGGGGTAAGGGCGGCTGCTAATTATGAAGGAGTTTCTTACTGGACATATAATTGGAGAAAGGGCGGCGGCGCAGCTAGAATGTATGAGATCGCCAAAAAAGAAGAGTTTTACAAGCAAGAATATTGTGGCTGTATTTACAGTTTAAGAGATAGTAATGAATGGCGAGTTAAAAATAATAGACCGGAAATTAAAATTGGTGAGGAATTTTATAAAGAGATTGA
>CALBSF010000227.1 GCA_937927795.1 uncultured Rickettsiales bacterium | reverse complement strand
CAAGGCGGGGACGCATCTTGTGATGCGAAAAAATAAATTATATACTCAAGTTCGATAGGACTTGAGTATATAACTAATTCTGTTGCAAAAACTTTAATAAATCCGCAGTCAATCTATCGCTTGATGTTACGTTCAAACCATGCGGCTCGCCCTCATATTCTATTAATTGCGCTTTAGAAATTCCTTTCGCTGCTGCTCTTGCTGAGTTTTCAATTGGCACTGTTTTATCTTCGGTGCCGTGAATGATAAGAGTTGGAACTTTAAAGTGAGGTAAGTCTGCTCTGAAATCTGTAGTGCTTAATGATTTAGCGCATTCTAGAGTTGATCTAAGACTTGCTTGCATTGCAATAACCGCTGTTATATCGAGCAATTCCTCGCTTACGGGACTTGATGAAGTGCCAACTCCAAAGAATTTTGGAATAAATTTTTGACGTATAAAATTGGCTCTATCTTTTTTTATTGCATCTCTAGTTTCTTTAAATTTTTCTTCTTCAGTTCCACTTGGGTTATCTGGGGTTTTTAATCTAAAGGGAACTATAGAAGAAATCAGTCCTGCTGACACCACGCCTTTACCATTATAGCGACTCATATATCGCGCTACTTCACCGCCACCCATAGAAAAACCAATCAGGCTAACATTTTCCTTTGCATCAACTGCATCCATCACATCAGCTAAATCATCAGTCAAACTATTATAATCATAACCAGACCAAGGCTGACTTGAGCGCCCAAAACCACGACGATCATAAGAAATTACGCGAAAACCATTTTCTGCTAAAGCCATTGCTTGCACGTCCCACGTATCAGCTGATAGCGGCCAGCCATGAAGTAAAATTACTGGACGACCATCGCCCCAATTTTTTACATAAATTTCTGTTCCATCGCGCGTTTTTATAATTGTCATATTTTGCCCCATTTGGTTGTTAAACAAGTAATCAAAAGTGAACCTGGCTTTCTTTTAGTGCCTAATTCTGGCGAAAGTGGTCTATACCATTTTAATTCAACTTAACTTGCCTGAAAAGTGAATAAAAATTCACGTGACTAACATTAGCGCTATATTATTAAAGATAGATATAGATAACTTTAATTATTATGAGTTCATAAAAAGTGACTTGGTACCTTTTTCTTTATAAAAAGAAAATGACTTTTTTGAATCTCTGTCTATCCTTATATGATATAAAAACTGATTTCAAAATGATCATAAAAAAATACGAAACAGAAAGATTAATTTTGCGGCAATGGCAAGAATCTGATATTGCACCATTTGCCAAGATGAACCGCGACCCAGAAGTGATGAAATATTTTCCTAAAACCCTTAGTTTTGAGGAAACTTTAGAAATGTATGATCGCTGGAAAGACAATAAAAACGGTTTTGGATTTTATCCAGCAGAAGAAAAAATCAGCGGTAAATTTATTGGATTTGTTGGTTTAAATATTCCAAGTTACATGCCTGACTGCGTGGAGATTGGTTGGCGACTTAAAAAAGAATTTTGGGGAAGGGGCTATGCCACTGAAGCGGCAAAAAAGTGGCTGGAGATTGGATTTGATGAATATGATTTGAAAGAAATAATTTCATTTACAGCCAAACAAAATATCAAATCACAAAAGGTGATGGAAAGAATTCAATTGAGGCGAGATGAAAAGAGAGATTTTTTTCATCCAAAAATTCCAAAAGAACATCCGCTGGCTTTCCATGTTTTTTATGCGTTGCAAAATCCAAATAAAAGAAAATAAATTTAGATCAAGTTTATATATACCAAACTAAGAATTTATACTTCCATTTCTACTTCGTCTTTTTGGTAAAAATTTGCTCGAAGAATAACGCTGTATCACTTGATACAGCTTATATTCTTTGTCGCAATTTTTCCTCAAAAATCCTTAGTAAAAATGGGAGTATAGATTCTTAGTTTGGTATATTTATTATAGAGACGCAAGTGGGATTGCGTCTTTTTTATAAAAACATTATCTAGAATAGAACTCTGTAACGAAGTGAGGTTGCATTTCAACTGGGTAAGGAACTTCAGCAAATGCTGGTTTAACTGTTAAAGTTACACTTAAAGTTTCTTTTTCAAATTTCAAATAAGATGGAACATCTCTTTCCATTTTTTGAGTTGAGTCAAGAACAATAGCTAGTTGGCGTGATTTTTCGCGAACTTGAACCACATCACCGATTTTTAATCTGTAAGAAGCGATATTAACAATTTTACCATTTACAGTAACATGTTTGTGACTTACAAATTGTCTTGCAGCAAAAACTGTTGGAACAAAATTGGCACGATATACGACTGCATCTAGTCTGCTTTCAAGCAAAGCGATGAAGTTTTCACTCACATCACCTTTTGATTTTGAAGCCAAAGTAAAAGTATTGAAAAATTGTTTTTCAGAGATATTTCCGTAGTAGAATTTAATTCTTTGTTTTGCGCGAAGCTGCATTCCATAGTCACTGCTTCTTCCTTTTGGTGAAGCGCCGTGTTGTCCAGGGCGATAATTACGTTTAGCAAATGGATCTTTAGCTTGTCCCCAAAGACTTGCGCCAAGTTTTCTGCTAATTTTTTTCTTAGCGTTAATTCTTTTAGTCATGATATTTTATATTGAAAGTTGCCAATTTTTTCATTTAAGATTTTTTTTGTTTTTTTTATAATTACAAAAAATTTGCCTTAAAGAAATTTCTTTTAAAAAAAGAAAGGACTTCTTAAAAAAAGAAGAGGTCAGTATTATCGGCATCACAACTTATTTGTCAACCCATAATATGCTATAGTCATCCTTGATGTGAAGCATCAAAGATGACGAGCGCTAATTTTAGTTCTGGTTTATTTAGCGTAGTTTCCAAGAAGTTTTGTAGTTGAATTTGCTATATTTTTCTTAAATAATATCAGTTTTTCATCATTTTCCTCAATAAATCCATCAATTTCTGTCAAATAAAGGGTTTTTGCTGTTAAATTTACTGATTGTAGTATTTTTACTTGCAGTCCAAAATTTTCCAATTTTTTAACCAATTCCTCTGAAGTAATTTTTGATTCAAGTTCGATGCAAAATAAGCTGTTATCTTCAATTGAAGCTTGTGGATTTATTGAGGCAACTGCAAATAATTCTATTTTATCATTATTTGATTTTGTAAATGGAATTCTGGTAAAAATCTTTAAATCATCATTTTTAGCTAAATTTATCCACCAATTTTCTGGTGAATTGCAAGCAAAAACTCCAATTTTTGTAACATCTTTTTTAATTTCCAAAATTACATCTTCAGCATTTTTAAATTCAGCGATAACTATTTCATCGCTATAATATTTTTTAATAAGATAAGAATAATCGACAATATTTTTTGGATTATGTAAAGCGATAGAAATTTTTTGTTCACTCATATTGGCGGTGGTAATAATTTTGCGCCAAATATCGATAATTACCGATTTTGAAAAAGTTAAATTCGGTTTATTAATTAAGTTTTTTATCAT
>CALBSF010000226.1 GCA_937927795.1 uncultured Rickettsiales bacterium | reverse complement strand
CAATCATGCCAAGTAGAACACTTCCTATAGGATTGATATTCGTACTACTATTTTTTAGGCCATCAGCAGAAATTTTTTCTTTAGTAAAAATATCGCTTAAAATTTCTAAACTATCGCCTTTTTTTATAATTAAATTTAAGCCAAAATTTTCTTTAAGATCATCTGATAAAATTTTTAAAGCTTGATTAAGCGCCACCTTTAAAGCGCCACCGATTTTTCTTTTGTTTTTTTCATCTAAAATAAAAATCGGAGTTACTAATTGATGATTTTTTATGGCGTGAAAAAAAGCTGGGTTGTCTGTTGTTCTAAGGTCTAGATCGAATAAAATTATTGCCATTTATATTTTAAATATGATTATTTTTATAATTGCAAATTATTATTGTGCAAGTCCAACCAATATATCTGCGGGTGCTATCACTATGGCTGCATTATGTGGCGCTGGGACAGGTACGTTTGCTTCAGATGCAACGCTTTCGCTATCATTCCAAAATCTGTTAATAAATTTTTGAACAGTATCATTGCGACCAAAATTTGTATTTTCAAGCGCCACTCTAATTGACCGGTGTTGATCAATATTAAAATGATTTTCTTCGGCGCTTTTTTGAATTATATTTACAAAAATTCCCAGGTTTTTATTTTCAATAGAATATCTTTCTTGCACGAAACTCATGGCGGGAATTAGTTCCATAACTTCTTGAAATGTTAAGGGCTCAATGCTCTCATAGGTGGCGGTAATTTTATTTCTAAAAGCATCGAAGTGAGCTTTGGCTCGACATGCAAAATCTTCTGTTTGATTGATTGCTTTAGCTAAAAATAACAATCCATGGGATACATCTTTTTCAACGCCCTTTCCAGAAATTAAATAATTGCCATATAGGATTTGGGAGTGAGGATCTCCTGCTACAGATTGCCCCCTTAAGAATTCAATTCTTTGTGGGCTTGGAATGCCTCTTATCGCGTTTAAACAATCTCTAAAACATCCCATTATTTTTTGCTTAAATTATCAATCATATCTTTAGTCATTTTTGCTAAATCATATTCTGGTTTCCAATTCCACTCAATTTTAGCAGAAGTGTCATCAATTGATTTTGGCCATGAATTAGCAATTTTTTGACGAAAATCTGGTTTGTAATCGATGGTGAATTCTGGAATATGCTTTTTAATCTCATTAGCGATTTCTTGGCAAGAAAAACTCATGCCAGCAAAGTTAAAATTTGAATGATGTTTTAATTTGGAAAATTCAACTTGCGATAATTGAATTGTGCCGCGAATTGCATCTGGCATATACATCATTGGTAAAACTGTGTCTGCTTCTAAAAAGCAAGTGTAGGATTTTTTCTTAATTGCTTCATAAAAAATTTCAACTGCGTAATCAGTGGTTCCGCCTCCAGGAGGGGTTTTGTAACTGATTAATCCTGGATATCTAATTCCTCTGATATCAAGACCAAATTTTGCTACATAATATTCGCAAAGCAGCTCTCCTGCTGCTTTGGTAAGACCATACATAGTTTTTGGCATGATGATGGTTTCTTGCGGAGTATTGTCGCGTGGCGTTTCTGGACCAAAAACCGCAATTGAGCTTGGACACATAATTTGTTTTACCGACAATTCACGAGCCGCTTCTAAAACATTGTAAAGCCCATTCATGTTGATGTCCCAACATAAATTAGGATTTTTTTCGCCAGCTGCAGAAAGAATAGCAGCTAAATGATAAATTATGGTTATATCATGTTTTTTGATGATCTCGCAAAGCCTCGGCTTGTCTAAGACATTCAGTTTTTCGTAAGGCAAAAACTCTTCGGCAATATCGCCGTCGCGAATATCAGAAGTTACAACATTGTCATTGCCGTAAATTTTTTTAAGCGCCGCAGTAAGCTCAGAGCCAATTTGCCCTAGAGCGCCAGTAACTAAAATTTTTGTCATATTACTCTACTAAAAACGTGATTGATTTTAAATATTCGCTTTCTTTTAAAGCCGGATGAACTGGATGATCAAAGCCAGCGCCAAATGAGCGAATTAATTTTGCTTTTTTATTTAATTTTCTAAAACCGTCATTGGCGGAATTTATTAAGTCTTGCAAATTAGCATTATGAGAGCAAGAAGCAAGCATCAAAATTCCACCTTTTTTTACTAATGGCGCTGCAAGTCTAATTAGTTTTTCATAGCCTTTTAGCCCGGCGAACATATCTTTTTTTGATTTTATAAAGGCAGGAGGATCAAGAATAATAACATCAAATTCTTCGTTCATTTCCCCTAGATAGTCCAAGGCATCTTTAACA
>CALBSF010000225.1 GCA_937927795.1 uncultured Rickettsiales bacterium | reverse complement strand
CATTACCTGAAATACCTATTGGCCAATTTCCTGTAGCGTTAGTCCCATCAGCATTTGCTTTGGCATTCCAAGTATTTTTTTCACTATCAGAAACAAATCGGTAATTAACATTTTGAGAAATATATTCAGCTATCAAATGCAAATCTTCTTCTGTAAATTCTTCGCTCTCAGGCTCAGCTAACTTTCCATCTAAATAATATTTTCCATCTAAATAATATTGATAAGAAAATGATAAAATTTTTCTTGTTATCTGCCTGTGGCCAGAGTTTTCTAGTCTGCCTTTAAAAAAACCTCCAAGATTCATTATAACTGCAAATGATGTTAAATAATCATTGTCTTCATAAGAAAAAATACCAAAATTACCTAAAGCACTTTTTATATTTAACTTTTTAAGCTCAGAATCATAATTATCTTTTAAAATTTTTAGCAAATCACCACCAATTTTGTCAGCTCTAAGCACATCAAAATCAATATTTACAAAACCATCTTCAAAAGAATAGTAGCTATCCGCAATTTTAGAAACATCGAATATTCTTTTTATTTTTTCCTCGTTAGATAGAGCTGTAATATCATCATCTAATTTTGTCATTCTTTTTAGAACGCCACTTTTTTCCATTTCTAGCTTTATCAATTCCTGTAATTTGTCATCAAAATATAATTTTAACTCCTTACATCTAAAACGCTCTTGCGTGTCTTCTTCTGGCAAATCTTCTGATAATATCTCGGTTCTTTTTATTGAAATATCATAACAACCATCGCCTTTAGAAGTTATTAAAAATTCAAAACCCTCAAAACTATCAAAAGAAGATTCTAAACTATGAAAATCATCAGGTCTTGGCGCTCTATAAATTATTGAAGAAGATTTACGCTCTTCATCAAATCTATATTCAAATCTTTCAATTTTAGATTCTTCAGATTCTTCTTCAATTTCAGGCAAAACATCTTTAAATAAAAGATATTCCAAAGCGTCAGATCCATAAAACCAAAAATATTCTTCTATTATATCTTCTAGTTTAGTCTTTGATCCTAAATCAAGCGCTGGCGGTCTTGGCTGCATATTTATTGAAATTTAAGTTAACAAAACTATTGATTTGATTGATAACAAAACTATCATTTGACCTAGTTTCAGATGAACATTTAAGAGCTTTTTAAAAAATATATTCTATTGACATTTTTTTACCAAAAAGATGAAGCAAGAATGAATCAATAGATTTATATTGCGCTATATTAATCTATGCTCTTAAAAAATAATCAGAGTCGTATTTAAATTAAATAAATTAAAAAACTACAACTAAAAATGCGTTACTTAGCCTTAACCAAAAAAGATAGAGAAGAAATGCTTAAAGCAATTGGCGTTTCTAATATTGACAACTTATATGATAGTGTTCCAGCAGAGTTTTTGCTTAAAAAACCACTAGAAAATTTGCCAAATCATCAAGGTGAAATTGAAGTTGAGGCAATTTTAACTTCTTTGGCAAATAAAAATCGTCCCGCCTCAAGCGGCGCTTTTTTCTTGGGCGCAGGCTGCTATAAACATCACATTCCATCTGCGGTTGATCATTTAATTCAGCGCTCAGAATTTTTAACTTCTTACACTCCTTACCAACCAGAAATTTCGCAAGGAACTTTGGCGGTAATTTTTCAATTCCAAAGCATCATCTCTTTACTAACTGGAATGGAAATTGCCAATGCCTCAATGTATGATGGCGCAACTTCAATGGCTGAAAGCTGTTTGATGGCGCTTAGAATCAAACAAGGTCGTAAAAATATCGCAATTATTAATGATATTCACCCTGATTACTTAGAAGTAACTAAAACTTATCTTGATTTAAATGAAGCCAAATTCGTTGAAACTATTGATGAATCTTGCGCCGGCGTAATTGTTCAATATCCAAATTTTTATGGTGAAATTTCTGATTTATCTGAAATTAGAAAAAAATGTGATGCTGCTGGAGCCTTGTTAATCGTGGTTGTAAATGAAATTTTATCACTCGGACTTCTGCAAGCCCCTTCAATGGCCGACATTGTAGTTGGCGAAGCTTCTTCACTTGGAGTTGGTCTAAATTTTGGTGGCCCTCTTTTAGGATTTTTTGCCTGTAAAAAAGAATTTGTAAGACAAATGCCCGGAAGAGTTTGCGGCGCCACTATTGACGCTGACGGCAAACCAGGTTATGTTCTAACCCTTAACGCTCGCGAACAACATATTAGAAGAGAAAAAGCAACTTCAAATATCTGCTCAAATCAAGGACTATGCGCTACTGCATTTACAATTCACTCTTCTTTACTTGGAGAAAACGGTTTTAAAAAATTAGCATTAATTAATCACAAAAAAGCCTGTGATTTAGCTGATTTACTGAGCAAAATTAAGGGTGTAAAAATATTAAATAAAAATTATTTCAATGAATTTACTATTGAATTAAATCAAAATGCATCCCAAATAAATAAAAAATTATTACAATCAAATATAATTGGCGGCTATGCCGATGGCAATAAAATGATTGTTGCTGTTAGCGAATTAACTAACCAAGAAGATATGGAAAAATTTGCAGGAGAATTAGAAATAATTTTAAAGTAAAATGAGTTGCAATAAAAGATGAATTAATCCAAGAGTGGCAATTAGCGTCACAGAAGAAAGATTTATTTAAAATTGAACCTTTAGAATAATATGTTTTTTCCTCACGTAATAGAAGCAAGACATATCAAAGATTACAAGGTCTGGTTAAAATTTAATGATGGAAAATCAGGCGAAGTCGATCTTACAAAAGAAATAAGTTGGGGCGAGGTTTTTGAACCATTAAAAGATTTAGATTATTTTAAAAATTTTAAAATTGTTTGCGATACTCTAGCCTGGGAAAACGAGGCTGACATAGCTCCAGAATCACTTTACGAATTACTTATTAAACTAAATAAAAACATTAAATTATGACTTTTATACCTTCACAGTGCGGTTTAAATCAAGAAACTGAGCTTTTAATTAAGCAATCAAGAGCAGGCGCGTGCGGCGTTGATTTACCTGATGTTGATAATTTTTCTTTGCGCTTAGGACAAGAAAAAAGGCAGAAAATTGGTTTGGCTGAAGTTAATGAACCTCAAGTAATTCGTCACTTCGTAAGACTTTCAAATCAAAATTATTCAATTGATTCTGGATTTTATCCTCTTGGTTCTTGCACCATGAAACATAATCCGCGCCTAAATGAAAAAATGGCGCGCTTACCTGGATTTGCTGATATTCACCCCATGCAAGATGAATCAACCATTCAAGGCGCTTTGGAATTAATGTATAATTTACAAAACTGGCTTGCAACTTTAACTGGACTTGGCGCAGTTTCACTTGCTCCGGCAGCCGGCGCACAAGGCGAGCTTGCAGGAATGTTGGTAATTAAAAAAGCTCATGAAAAAAATGGTGAAGGAGATTCAAGAAAAATCGTTCTAATTCCAGATTCAGCACACGGCACCAACCCAGCAACTGCAGCGATTTGCGGCTTTCAAATTAAAGTAATTCCATCAGATAAAGATGGCTTAATTGATGTTGATTTATTTAAAAAACTAAAATCAATAAGAAATGTTCCTATTATTATCTCTTCTGCAAGGGGTGATATAGGAAATAAAATTCATGGTTTCGAATTAGGAGCTGATGATTATTTGGCAAAACCTTATGAACCAAGAGAGTTGGTTTTAAGAATAGAGTCTATTTTAAAAAGAAACTCAACTAAATCTTTCAAAGTTGGTGATTTTACAATAGATAAAGATAACCGAACTGTTTTAATAGATGATTATGCAATTGATTTTACGAAAATAGAGTTTGAAATTTTTATCTATTTAATTGAAAATAAAAATAAAATATCTTCAAGAGAGCAGATAGATCGGAAGAGCGTCGTGTAGGGAAAGAGTGTCTTCGCCTGTGTAGATC
>CALBSF010000224.1 GCA_937927795.1 uncultured Rickettsiales bacterium | reverse complement strand
AGTCGAGAGATCTCTTTATAACAAGGCTAAAGAGATCTCTCGACTGCGCTTAAGATGACAGTTGGATGGAGGGGGGTCGGATTTTTAGCTTAATTTACAAAAAGAAACTTCAAAAGAGATTTTCGAACGGCAACGCCAGCTTCAACTTGCTCTAAAATTAAACTAAAATTTGTGTCATCAGCTAAGGCGGAAGAAATTTCAACCTCGCGATTGATAGGTCCAGGATGTAATACTAAGACATCTGGCTTAGCTAATTTTATTTTTTGATGAGTTAGTCCAAATAGTCTAAAATACTCACTTAAAGACGGAATATAGCAGCCTAACATCCTTTCTTGTTGAATTCGAAGCATCATTATCACATCAACGCCAGAAATTCCTTGTTCTAGATTTTCAAAAACCTCAATATCAAATTTTTCTTTTAAGAAATTTTTATATAGCCTTGGAACTAGAGTGGGTGGGGTTATAACATTAATTTTGGCGCCAAACTTTTTTAGTAATTTTATGTTAGAATGAGCAACTCGTGAATGTAAAACATCGCCACAAATTGCAATAGTAAGGTTTTTCAAATCCCCTTTACGCTGTTTAATAACAAAACTATCAAGCAAGGCTTGGCTTGGATGCTCGTTAGTTCCATCTCCAGCATTAATTAAGCAGGCATTAATATGTTTTTTTAATAATGGCATGATGCCGCTAGCATTATGGCGAATGGCAACGAAATCTGGCTTCATCGCATCGATTGTTTTTGCGGTATCAATTATTGATTCACCTTTTTTTAATGATGAAAGAGAAATGTCGATATTAACCACTTCAACACCCAAGTGCTTGGCAGCAATTTCAAATGAAGTTCTGGTGCGAGTGGAATTTTCAAAAAAGAAATTAATTAAAATTTTTTTCGATAATTCTAAATCTTGATAAGAGGAATTTTTAAAAAATTTTTCAGCTAAATTATGAATTTGGGTGATTTCTTGCGTGGTTAGATCGTCTATGCTTATGAGGTCTCTTGACATTTTTTAACGAAGTTTTCGTCTCATTATAGAAGTTTGTTTTAAAAAAATCAACTATTTGGTATAATTGCCATTTGTGGATAATAACGCTAGTTTGGTATAATTTTTTTATCAATTAACCACAAAATCAACCAAATCAATTAGTAATTTTGCCTTATCGCCAAAAATTTGAAGATGTGAAATAGCTTGCCACCTTAATGATTCCAATCTTTCTTGAGCCTGTTTTATTCCAATTATATCAACGATGCTAACATTATCATTTTTGGTTTTATTTGAATCGTTTTCATTGTAATCTAAAATGTCATCTTTGATTTGAAAAGCAAGTCCAAGGCTACTTGCATAAAGGCGAAGTGCTGTTTTTTCTGACTCGCTGGCGCCGCCAATTATTGCTCCAAACTGGGTTGCGGCCATAAATAATTCTCCAGTTTTAAGTAAGTGAAGCTTAATTAATTCTTGTTCATCAATTTTTTGATTTGCTTTTTCTAGATCTATAGCCTGTCCGCCAACCATGCCTCTAAAGCCAGAAGCTTTCGCTAAGGTTTTAATTAATTCACATCTAACCATCGAATCTCTGTGAGTTTTTTCATCAGATAAAATTTCAAAAGCAAGGGTGAGAAGACCGTCTCCAGCCAATATCGCAGTTGCCTCGTCAAATTGTTTGTGGCAAGAAGGTTGGTTTCTGCGAAAATCATCATCATCCATTGCCGGCAAATCATCGTGAATCAAAGAATAAGTGTGAATAAATTCAAGTGCGGCGGCGGCATTTAGAGAATTTCTAAAGTCAATTCCTAGCATATTGCTGGTTGCAAGAACTAAAAATGGACGAATTCTTTTGCCGCCAGAAAGGCTAGAATAGCGCATCGCCTGCATTAATTTTGAATCTGTAAAATCTTCAGGCAATAATTTATCGATATGATCTTGCATGGCATTTGAAGCTGCAAGCATTGACTCAGTTAGAGAGTTTGAGAACATATTGCTTAAAGGAAGAAAAAATTAAGAACTTTTCTTTTTGCTAATAGCTAATTGTTGTAATATTGAAAGGAAATTGCTCCATGTCCAATAAATTACAAGTCCGGCAGGAAAGGCTGCCAAAACAAAAGTTAGCACATAAGGCATCCATTTTAAAATTTTAGCTTGAGTTGGATCGGTTACCGCAGGGCTTAATTTTTGTTGAACTATCATGGTAATGCCCATTAAAATTGGCCAAATTCCTATGGTAAATGAAGGGCTAACCGAAAATGGTAGCAATCCAAATAAATTAAAAAGAGAAGTTGGATCTGGCGCGCTTAAATCATGAATCCAGCCATAAAATGAGGCGTGGCGCATGTCTAGAGTTACAAAAATTACTTTATAAAGTGCAAAGAAAACCGGAATTTGAATTAAAATTGGCAAACATCCAGAGGCAGGATTAATTTTTTCTTTTTTATAAAATTCCATAATCTCGCGATTCATGGCGATTTTATCATCCTTAAATTTTTCTCTAATCACATCAATTTTTGGCTGCAATAATTTCATTTTAGCAACTGCTGCGTAAGATTTATTTGCCATTGGAAACAGTGCCAGCTTAACCAAAACTGTCATCGCCAAAATCGCTAAACCAAAATTTCCAATTAAATTATTTAAAAAAGAAATCACGAAATAAAATGGTTTGGTTAAAAAATAAAACCAACCAAAATCAACCGCTAAATCAAAACGTTTGATGTTATAATCTTTTTCATACTTGTCCAAAAGCTTGACATCTTTGGCTCCAGCAAAAAGATGGTG
>CALBSF010000223.1 GCA_937927795.1 uncultured Rickettsiales bacterium | reverse complement strand
CCGGATATTTAATTACCATGATCTTAAGCTGCGTAATTTATATGGGTTTTATGGTTTATTTTAATAAAAAAAACATTTAGCTTGAAAAGTTAACATTTTTAAAAGAAAATGAGCTTTGGGAATAGTGTGGGCGATTTGTTAGTTAAAAGGGTCAGATTCGAAAGAAAGCATCCCATAATTTTCTAAGTCGGGTTGCACTATTCCTTCTTATCTTAAAGAACATATTTTCATGTCGCAAAATTCTTATTTAGTTTTAGCCCGCAAATATCGTCCACAAAATTTTGACGAATTAATGGGGCAAGAAGTTCTTGTTACTACGCTTTCTAATGCGATTAAAAATAATCGTTTGCATCACGCTTACATTTTAACTGGAATTAGAGGGGTTGGAAAAACAACTACCGCTAGAATTATTGCTAAAACTCTTAATTGTTCAGATCCATCAGCGCTTACCAACGCCAATGCTTGCGGCGTTTGTGATAATTGTCGTTTAATTTCTTCATCAAAACATCAAGATGTAATTGAAATTGATGCTGCCAGCAGAACCGGAGTTGACGACATCCGTGAAATTATTGATTCTATTGCTTATGCACCAGTTTTAGCTAATTATAAAATCTACATTATTGACGAAGTTCACATGCTTAGTAACAATGCTTTTAATGCATTGCTTAAAACTTTGGAAGAGCCGCCAGCTCATGTTAAATTTATTTTTGCTACTACAGAAATTAAAAAAGTTCCAATTACAATTTTATCGCGCTGCCAAAGATTTGATTTAAGGCGCTTAGAAGAAAAAGAAATCATTTCTCATTTAAAAAATATTTTACAAAAAGAAAATCTAGAAAGTGAAGATCGCGCTTTAGAATTAATTGCTAAAATTTCTGAAGGATCAGTTAGAGATTCTCTATCACTATTAGATCAAGCTTTGGCTAACAATAATCATCAAAAACTTTTGAGCGGTGATCTGGTTGAAAAAATGCTTGGTCTTAATGATAAAATAAAAGTAATTGAGTTATTTGAAGCGGTTTTGCAAGGAGATTTTTCTTTGTGCTTAAAAAAATTTAATGAGTTTTATATTTACTCATCTGATATTGTGCAGCTAATTCAAGATTTAATGGAAGTGGTTCATAAAACTACTACTATCAAGCTTTTAAGCGATCATAAACTAGAAGGATATTCTGAATTTCAACAACAAAAAATAATTGAAATTGCACAAAAAATTTCCTTAAGTTCTCTAGTTAGAATTTGGCAAATGTTGCTTAAAGGAAATGCGGAAGTAAGTTTTTCTAATTCTCAAAAAATGACTTTTGAAATGCTTTTAGCAAGAATTTGTCACTTAGCTGCTTTGCCAAATTTGCAACAAATTGTTAATGATTTTGGTAAAGATAAAAATTCTGTTGCTCCTAAACAAAATGATGTTAATGATGATGTTGTAAATGAAATTTTACGCAATTTTGAAGGTGCAAAAATAATCTAATTTTTTAATTATGTCTGAAGATAGAAAAATCAAAGTTTTGTGCGTTGAAGACGAGCAAGAAATTCGTGAAAATATCGCTGAGATTTTGCGCGATGAAGGTTTTGAAGTTTTTGAAGCTGGTAATGGTAAGAAGGGTTTTGAGGTTTTTCTTCAAGCAAAACCCGATATTGTAGTTTCTGATATTATGATGCCAGAGCTTGATGGTTATGGCTTATTGAAGTTAATTCGTGAAAATAAAAATGCTAGAAACAACACGGTTCCTTTTATTTTTCTAACCGCTTTAGGTCAAAAAGATAGCGTAGTTAAAGGCGTTGAGCTTTCGGCAAATGATTATCTAGTTAAGCCAATTGATTTTGAATTAATGATTGCCAAAATCAAAGAAAAAACGGCTAATTTTATTAAAGTTCAAGAAAGGCACGAAAGAAATATTCAAAATTTAAAAAGCCAAGTTTCGGTAGTTTTGCCAACCGAGCTTTTAAATTATTTAGATGTTATTACGCAAATTACTACCAATTTAAAGCAACAACCATATGGTCCATTGCCACATCGTCGTTACTTAGAAGATATAGATAGAATTCACTTTAATTCGCTAAAAATTAGAACCGCAATCGTTAATACTTTAGATGAAAAAGCCATCGATAATAAATTAAATGTTGATGAAGAAATTTTTTCAATTTCACATTTTTTAACTGATTTTATTAATGGATTAAGCGATAAGTTTAAAAACAGAATTGAACTTGAGCCAATATTCGATGAAGAATCAACGCCTAGAGTCAAGGTAGATCGCTTGATTTTACTTGACGCTCTAAGAAAAATTCTTGCTGGAATGCTTAAAACTGACATGGAAGGAAAAATAGCTATTAATGTTGTGATGGATCACACTGACCAAATGGTGCTAATTTTTTACCTACGCTCAAGCCTAGGAAAGCTTGACTTGAGAGCCAATGTTAGCGAGTCAGAAGTTGGCAGAATTCTCGATAAACAAAATTGTCGTTTTGAAGTAATTGATAATAAAGAAAATACCGGAATTCTAACTATTCCGGCTTACAGGCTAGTTGCGGCTTAAAAATTTAAGTAAATTCTCTTAAAGAACTTGCAGCTAAGCCTTTGTCCCTACAAGGCAGATAGCTTAAAAATCTTATAATTGACTAGTTGGCATTGCTTACATATAATGTCTCTTCAAACGGAAGAGTGGCCGAGTGGTCGAAGGCGCACGCCTGGAAAG
>CALBSF010000222.1 GCA_937927795.1 uncultured Rickettsiales bacterium | reverse complement strand
AGCGTATCTGGAATTTTAAAAGTTGAAGCAGGACTGTATAAATTTTTAGCTCTTTTATCATTGTAAATATAGATTTTTTTTGTATTTAAAGATTCAATTACTATTGTTCCATCAATTTGGTTGTTTTTAAATATATTTTCAAGTTCCAAATCTTTAGCAAATACAAATGAATTTAATATTATTTTTGACCAATACGTCCATGACAGGCTGCAGGGTGAGAAATTGATCGCCGGTCTTTGCCGATATGAAAAAACTTTCGCTGAATGTTTTAGTGCCTTTAAAAACAATTGAAGTTTTGGTCTTTCAACCAACACATAATACCAAGCGTTTCTTCCAGCATCCACACCTTTAACTAAGTAAATTAATTCAGCTAAAGCTCTTTTTTCCAGATCAACTGGATTAATTGCGGCTCTACTGCTTTGAGAGTCAGTGGCGTTAGAGCCACCAGCACCAACAATATCTTGCAAAGATTTTGAAGTAACGGCTGGCTTTTTAGCGTATTTTTCAGCAAAACTTGACATAATTTTTAAAATTTAGGGTTAAAATTAAGAATTTTCAGATTTTTTAATCCACCAATCATTTATTGATTTTTTTGGACCACAAGGGCCGCCATCCTTTGATACACAAGGACTTTTTACATCAACAACCTTGCTAGAGCAAGAGGCTGCAAAGCCAAAGAATAGCATAATTGCAATTATTTTTTTCATAGATTAGAATGTTTTTTTGAAGTTTGCTTATTCAAACTACCTTCAAGTTAAAAACTTCTCCGTTTTTTTCAAGTAAAAAATACAATTAAACAAAAATACTTTGCTAGAATCTTCTTTTAAAAAAACATTAATTATTGGTTTGGGCTTAATTGGCGGCTCATTTGCAAGATCTTTGAAAAGTGCAAATCTAAGTAAAGAGATTTTTGCTTATGACCCAGATGAAGACTCTGTTTTAAATGCAATAGAAGAAAAAATTATTAATGGAAGCTTTTCAATTCAAAATGATTTATCCAACTTTGATTTTATTGTTATCGCCTGCCCTCTTAACTTTTACAAAGAAATATTTCTTGATTTAAAAAAGACCATCGCAAAACACACTATTATTATTGACTTAGGATCTTTAAAATCTTTTACAAAAGAAGTTTTACCAAAAGAGTTAGAAGAAAATTTTGTTGCTTGCCATCCAATTGCTGGGCTTGAAAAATCTGGGTTTTCAAATTCTAGCGTTGAATTATTTAAAGATAAAAAATTTATTATTTGCACTCAAAATGAGAATAGCAAAACAGTAAAAATTTTGGCAGAAAAAATTGGTTTTATTGTCGAATTTTTAGATGCAAAACTTCATGATGAAATTTACGCTTTAATCTCTCATTTGCCCCAATTTTTATCTTTTTTAAGCAAAGATTTTGTAAGTAAAGATATAGAAAATGAGTTTTTTAAAAATGCTTTTAGACTAGATAATTCAAGCCCAAAGCTCTGGGAAAGTATTTTTAAATTAAATGCTAAAAATTTAGAAAAATTTTATTTGGAGTTTTTTGATAATTTAATTGATTTTATTGAAAATCTTGAAAGCCCTTCTTTTAATATTAATGATTTTAAGCTTGATTGCCTTGAATCTGAACATTCCAAACCCAACTGTCATCTCGAGCAAAGCGAGAGATCTCTTGAGTTTTATCCACAAGAGATCTCTCGCTTTGCTCAAGATGACGGTTGGGCTGGATATTACGAAAAAAATTTAGCTGAAAATGAAAAATTTTTAGAGGAAAATTTTGCCCCAATATTTTTTCGTTTTTTGATGGTTATAAGTTATCTAAAAATTAATAAAATAAAAGAATATAAGAGCTTTGCTGGCAGTGGATTTAAAGACTTTACTTCCATCGCAGCAATTATAAATTATGATGAGAAAAAACTATTAGATTTAATTAAAAAAAATCATACAAAAATTATTAAGATTTTTGATTCTATTTCTTAAAAAATGCAAGAACAATTAAACGAAATCAGACCTTATCGCGCAATTAATCGCAGAAAGTCTCGTCAAATTTTTATAGGAAATGTTGCAATTGGCGGCGATGCGCCAATATCGGTTCAATCGATGACTAACACCCCAACAACTGATATTCAAAAAACTATCACGCAAGTAAATGAATGCGCTGAAGTTGGCGCTGAATTAATGAGAATTTCTGTTCCAGACAAAGAATCGTCTGACGCCTTAAAACAAATCATTCCTCATTGCCCAGTTCCAATTATCGCCGATATTCACTTTCATTATCGCAGAGCAATTGAGGCTGCGCAAGCTGGGGCAAAATGCTTAAGAATTAATCCTGGAAATATTGGATCAGATGAAAAGGTTAAGGAAGTTGTAAAGGCAGCTAAAGACTATGGCTGCGCGATTAGAATTGGAGTTAATGCCGGATCTTTAGAGCAAGATTTACTTGATAAATATAAAACTCCAACGCCGCAAGCCCTTGTGGAATCAGCTCTAAGACATATTAGAATTTTAGAAGATAATGATTTTTTTAATTTTAAAATCAGCGTTAAAGCTTCTGATGTTTTTTTGGCAGTTGCTGGATATAAAGAACTTGCTGCGGTTTGTGATTATCCTTTGCACATAGGAATTACTGAGGCTGGCTCTCTTATGGGCGGAGCTGTAAAATCTGCAATTGGGCTTGGCAATCTTTTGTGGCAAGGCATTGGCGATACTATGCGCGTT
>CALBSF010000221.1 GCA_937927795.1 uncultured Rickettsiales bacterium | reverse complement strand
AGGCGTATCATTAGTCATCGCAATTTCTTGCAAAATAACCCCCCTTTCCTTCTCTAGCTCAACTTCATCAAAAATTGAATTTTGCAGAATATCCGCCAAAAATTCCACCGCAAATTCAGCATGTTTTTTTAAAACTTTCGCGTAATAAACTGTTTTTTCCTTAGAGGTGTAAGCATTTATTCTGCCACCAATTCCCTCAAACTCTTCAGCGATTTGTCTTGCTGACCTTGTTTTAGTGCCTTTAAAGGCCATATGCTCTAAAAAGTGAGAAATTCCATTATTTTCTAAAACTTCATTACGACTTCCCGTATTAACAAACACCCCAACTGAAACCGTTTCAACATCCTTCATCTCATCAACCGCAAGCCTTAAACCATTTGGCAAAGTTACTATTTCTTGTTTTATCATTGTTTGATTTGAATATTATAAGTTAGATTACCTTTAATTATAGGCTTGTAAAATTTATAATAAAGCAAGAAAATAGCCGTTATAAAAAATATAAAATATAAATAATGAGCAATTCTCCACTATTATCAATCGTTGATGCAACCATCTCTTTTGCCAAAAAAACTTTATTTGAAAATTTAACCCTACATTTATTTCCTCGCGATCGCGTTTGTTTGATTGGAAAAAACGGAGTTGGCAAAACTAGTTTGATGAATGTTATCGCTAATTTGATGGATTTAGACGAAGGAAGAAGATGGATTAATCCTTCGGCAGTTTTAGGCTATTTATCACAAAATGAACCACTACCAAAAAATATTACGGTTGGTGATTTTATCGCCAAAAATATTAAAATTGACGAACATAAAAGCTATCTAATTGACATAGTTTGTCAAAATTTAGAAATAGACAAAGAAGCCTTTACTCAAAACCTATCTGGCGGACAAAAAAGAAGGGTAAATCTTGCAAAATCTTTAGTTTTAGAGCCAGATATTTTACTTCTTGACGAACCAACCAACCATCTTGATCTTAATATAATTCAGTGGCTAGAAAATTATTTACAAAATTACCAAGGCGCTCTGTTAGTGATTTCTCATGATCGAAAATTTCTAGAAAAAGTTTCCAATAAAGTTTTTTGGCTTAGAGCTGGCAATGTTAAAATTAATAATTACGGCTATAAAAATTTTGATGAATGGTCACAAAATATTGTAGATCACGAACAAAGAGAGTTATCTAATTTAGAAAAAAAAGTTTCCTTGGAAAGTGGTTGGCTTCAAACCGGAGTAACCGGCAGAAGAAAAAGAAATATTGGCAGATTACATTTTTTAGAAGAACTTCGCGGCAAGTTGCAAGCGCAAAAACAATTAGTTTTAGCTAATCAGAAAAAAATTAAATTTGAAATTCAAAAATCCGACGAAGATGCACCGCAAATAATTGTTAGCTTTAACAATGTTAGCAAAAGTTTTAATAAGGATGATGAAAATAAAAAAATATTACTTGATAAATTTTCTTTAAAAATAATTCGCGGCGAAAGAATTGGAATTATCGGTCAAAATGGCAATGGCAAAAGCACTTTTTTAAAAATGATTTTAGGCGAAGAATCTGCTGACACAGGAACCGTTAAGCCGGCCCGCGACATTGAAATTTCTTACTTTGACCAAGAAAGAAAGGCGATGCAAAAAGATGTTACAATTCAAGATGTTTTATGTGATAGCGGCTCTGATTATGTGCAGCTTGCAAATAATAAAGTTCGCCATATTTGCGGCTATTTAAAAGATTTTTTATTTGATCCAAAAGATGTTACAACCCTTGTAAATACACTATCTGGCGGACAGCAAAATCGTTTACTCTTGGCAAAAACTTTAGCAAATCCGGGGAATTTTTTAATTTTAGATGAGCCAACTAATGATTTAGATATGGATAGTCTTGACATGTTGCAAGATTATTTAATGAAATATCAAGGAACATTATTAGTTGTAAGTCATGATCGAGATTTTTTAGATAATGTTGCAACTAGCATTTTGGCTTTTGAAGGTGATGGCATAGTAACTCATCATATTGGCGGATATAGCGACTATTTGACTTATAAAGAAAAAAGCTTGATACCAGAAAAAATTGCAGAAATAATTTCAAAAAATCATAAAAATTTTGAAAACTCAAAAGAGGAAAAAAACATCAGTAAGAAATTTTCTTACAAACATAAAATTGAGCTAGAAAAATCTATAGAAAAAATCGAAAAATTAGAAAATAAAATTCTTGAATTAAGCGAAGAATTAAGCGAAACCGAAGACAGAAACCCCGCAAATTTAGCACATATTTCTATGGAGATTGCGAAGCTGCAATTAGAATTAAATAAAGTTGAGGAAAGATGGCTAGAGCTTGAAGAAATGAAGAATCAAGATTCGGTCTAATCACCCTCCCCTTGAGGGAGGATCAATGAGCAAAGCGAATCGAGGAGGGGTTAATAATGTTTTTGTAAATCTTGTTAAGATTTTTTTAGAAAAATTGTAATAAAAATTAAAATAGTTTGCCTATTTCAACCCCTCCTCGATTCGCTTTGCTCATCGATCCTCCCTCAAGGGGAGGATGATTAGACTGAGTCTTTATTTAAGGAATCGGCTTTAACAAACAAACTCACAAATAGCTTTACAAAAGCGCCGAAAATATAATATTTTCCAAATTATCCACAACATCTTTTCCACCATCTTTACTAATCTTACAACTTAAAACCCCATTATCAAAATCAATATCAAGCGCAGAATTTTCCTTATCTAAAACAAGACACAAAACCAACAAATTCAAACATTCATCAGATTCCAAAATATCCTTACCAGAAATTAAAAAATTATTTTGCGCATTTAAATTAATTTTAAATTTACAATCATCAACTAATTCAACCTTCAAGAACTCTGCAATAAAAGCTTTATCAATAGTTTTTCCAGCCATTAAATTAATTTTATTTTTAATTTTTTCCGCCAAATCCATTTGAAATCTCGCTTCTAAAACATCTTCTTTGCCAAAATCTAAATCTTTGATAATAACTTCGTTTTGATTTTCCCCATCAGCTAAAATTCTAAGCAATTCTTGTATCGCAAAAAACCTAAAACCCAAGACATTACTAAGACAAACCAACATTCTGATTCTCTCAATTTTAGTCATTTTTTTTCTGATAGTAAATTTTTCTTTCAGCAATTCATCGCGCTGTTGTTTGGTTTCAAATAATTCCATCGCTTGAGAAAGCTCCATTCTTAGAGCATCAAAATCTTTCCATGGCTTTTGAATATAACGAAAAATTTCACCGCTATTTACCGCTTCAATAGCTTCCGCAAGATCTGAATAAGCAGTTGCAAGCAATCTTACAATTCTTGGATAATGTGATTTTAAAAATCTTAAAAGCTCAACTCCATTTCCCCCTGGCATTCTTTGATCGGTAATTACCACCCCTATTTTATCACCATGACTTGCAAGAATTTCTTTCGCCTCAGCAACGCTTGCAGCGGTAAAAATTTCAAAATAAGCTTTCAAGCCCATATTAAAATATTTTCTAGTTTGATCTTCATCATCAACAAATAAAACCGCAAAAGAATGTTTTTTTAAATTTTCCATAATTATTTTTATTATATTTTAAAATCCCATATCAAAAGAAAAAGTCGTGCCCTCGCCTTCTTTACTAGCCACGATGATATTACCACCATGGTTTTTTGCAATAGTATAACTCACACTAAGCCCAATTCCCATTCCTTTACCAACTTCATTAGTAGTAAAAAACGGATCAAAAACTCTTTTTAAAACCTCAG
>CALBSF010000220.1 GCA_937927795.1 uncultured Rickettsiales bacterium | reverse complement strand
TAAGAGTATTAAGATAATACCTGCTAATCTAGCTACTAACTACTGGAAAGATTCATTTATAAAGTTTTCATTCGATAATTTTATAGACTTACCTTTTGATATGTACTTCTTTGATAAGTTATATACATCACATTACACTAAAGACAGAGATCATCAAGTTACTAACATTTATATAAGATTAGATAACTTTACAGACTTTTATAATATAACAATAGATGACTTAGATAAAGTAGAACTTAGAGTAGGTAAAATATTAAGCTGTGAAAATTGCGATAAAATCGCCCCAATTGCAATTTCCCAAAAACGAGAAAATGGCAAATAAAAAGCCCAAGATGGATGATTATTTACAAGAACAACATTGCTAAAAAAAGAAGCTGCGATAATAAAAATAATAACCAGCGAAATTGAATATTTTTTTTTCCAGCAAAACCAAAGTAAAAAAGGATATAAAATATAAAATTGCTCTTCAATTCCAAGCGACCATAAATGCAGTAATGGCTTGGTTTCTGCAGCATTATCAAAATATCCAACCTCGTTTAATAATTCAAAATTTGCAACAGATGCAATGCCCGCAATGCTTTGCCTTGCAAGCTCTTGATATTCATCGCAATATAAAAAAAACCAACCAACTAATAATGAAAAAATTAAAACAATGATTAAAGCAGGAAAAATGCGGCGAATGCGGCGAAAATAAAAATCAGTAAAACTAAAATTACCAGCTTCAAGATGAGTAACAATTATGTTAGAAATTAAATATCCAGAAATAATAAAAAAAATATCCACCCCAATAAAACCGCCACCAACAAAAGACGGAAAAAAATGAAAAGCAACCACCATTAAAACCGCCAAAGATCTTAATCCATCGATATCAGGGCGGTAATTATGATTAGTAAGTGTCATGTTTATAAGTTAAAATTGAGAACGTTTTAGCATAATTAAATTAATGGCGCGCTATGGGCAATTAAACCCTCGCACTATCTTCTGGATTGCCGCGCTTCGCTCGCAATGACGAAGGATGAGAGTTCTAAGCTTCGT
>CALBSF010000219.1 GCA_937927795.1 uncultured Rickettsiales bacterium | reverse complement strand
CGAGAGTTATTCTGATTTAAAATTATCTGATATATTTTTTTATTATAGCACATACGGTAATTTTGACGAATTTCTTGCAATAGTTAAGGATGATAAATTATCCGAAATAAAAGCAAATTTTAAACCATCAAAAACTAAAGCTTATTTTCTAGAAGCAGAGGGTAAAAATCTTGCTAAGCTTGCTGGCCACGAATTGCCTAAGGTTAAATTAATATGTGATTTTTTATTAACAAAAACTAGTTCAATATCAAAATTTACCAAAACACAAGTTACAGACTATCATATTAATTTTGATGGCTGCTCCTTCATAGGAGAAGATCGTCGTAAAGAGCTTGATGATCTATTTAATGCAATAATAATTGAGCCTCATCTAAATGAAGAGCGGGTAATAAGATTTTTTGAAACTCTAATGAATCTTGGATTAGAAGCAGAAGCAAGAATTCACATGTCTCCTGCAAATGGATCAAAGCTGTTTGAATATTTTAGAAAAAATAAAAATGAAATAATGTTTCTTTTCCAGCAAAAAGATGGTTTAGAAAACTTTCTAAGTGCTATACAATCCTTACCAGATGGCTGCATAGCAAATCTTGGTAATCAATTTTCGATTATAATTTCTAAATTACTAATTGAGGATCCAATTGCGCGGGCTTTAAATTCTTGTTTTATTGATAATATATCCACTCCAATATTAAATAGCGGCGGCGATATTATGGGAATAGAGTCTAATCCTTTAAAAATCAGAGAAATAACATCATCACATATCGCCTCCAGGATTATTTTCTGCCCTCACAAAAAGCCTACTAAAAGAAAATGGCGATCCAAAGGAAATTGTTTGGGAAATTTTGCGGGAGAAATGTAAAGAAAGGATGCCTTATGTTCAATCTGCGCTTGATGGTGACAATTACTCTGAAGATCGAGAAGCGGCGGCAAAATTAACTGCCATGTTTATTATTAGAGAAACTTCTAGAGAAACTTCTAAAGACATTTATAATAGTATTTTTTTAGAAGAACAAAAAAAATGGATCCGTGATTTTGTGAAGAAAATTAATGAAGAGCAATCTGGGGATTTAGTAAATACTTTTAAAGAATTAACGGGCTCTATATATAAACAAAGTGGTGATAAAAATGAATT
>CALBSF010000218.1 GCA_937927795.1 uncultured Rickettsiales bacterium | reverse complement strand
ATCGACCATAGTGTTTCCAGGGTTGTTTCTATAATTATATCCTATGTTAGAAAACAAATTATAGTTATTACTTTTCTTATTTAAATTAATGCTTGTTCCATAAGTTTCTGGGTCACCTGCATTTACCATTACCGAACCATTAACTCCATTTGCTTTTCCTTTGCGTAAAACAATGTTAATAATTCCACCACCCCCTTCAGCATCATAACGTGCAGATGGATTGGTAATAACCTCTACTTTTTCAACGGCATCAGCGGGTAATAATTTTAAAGCGTCTGCAATATTAATTCCAGCTAAACCTGAAGGTTTTCCATCAATTAATATTTTTACATTTTCGTTACCTCTTAAAGCAACAGTTCCTTCGGCATCAACGGTTATAGACGGCACGTTATCTAAAACATCACTAACAGTTCCACCTTTTACTATCATATCCTTGCCTACGTTGTAAACTCTTTTGTCAAGTTTAATTTCAACTGTAGATTTTTCTGCAACAACTTCAATTTCATTTAATTGCGCAACATCTGGCTCCATTGCAATAACACCTAAATTGACATCAGAATTAAATTCAGTTTGTGCTAATTTGATACTTTTAAAAGAGATAAATTCTGCTCTAACATTATATTTACCTGAAGTAACTTCAAATTTGAAATTACCATTTTCATCTGTTATTCCTCCAGATAACTGTTTGGTTATGTTGTTTTCGAAAACTATTGTAGCGTATTCTAAAGGTTGATTCGTGCCTTTTTCAATAACTTTTCCTGAAATAGTAATTTTTTTAACATCAGGTCGTTGCGAAAAAGTAAGCAGGCATGACAATAAAGTAAAGACGGTAATAAGAATTTTTTTGTTCATAATCTGTGATTTATGAGAATTAACAGCGTAATTATAGCAATAGATATAGGAAAATATACTAAAATTTAAATTTTGCTTGATTTTAAGGTTGCCGCAGATCTAAATGTTTCGTTTTTTGTGCGATCACCTAAATTTATTTTATGAACAAATTTTATTATTAGATGAGATTTTTGTTTTCAATACCTAGATTAGTAATGCGCGTCAGTGGAGCCAGAAGTTTATCTGGAAGCTCTTTTAATGATTTTGTTGCGCAATTTGTTAAAAATATAATTATTGCCAGTAAAATTCCTGAAGATGATGAGTCTACTTCGCTTTGTTCATCAACTCCAATTTTGCCGCTGCCCCTTTGTTTTAAAGATTTGGTGGAAGAAAGCTGTATTGATCCAAAGTCGGCAATTCGTTATTATCAATCGCGTTCTGTGCTTGGAATTTCTGATTTGCAAGTTGCAACCCTAAATCATTATGCAAAAAAAGGAATTGATGTTAGTGATGCTAAATGTTTATTTACTCCATCAGAACATGATGTTGTAAAAATGATGATTAAAATGCTGAAAAAGCAGGGCGGCTCTGTAATTATGACGATACCGACATTTGGTTTGTTTTTTAATGCATTTTTTAATTATAAAATTCCAATTAATCTTGCTAAATTAACCAAAGATACTGATTGGAAACTAACTCCAAAGATTTTACGAGATACCTTGTTGGCAGCGGATAATCCAGGATTGTTAGTCTTTATTAATCCAGATAATCCAACTGGGAAAAGTTATTCAAAAGAAGAGATTGAAGCTTTAGCTGATGAAATTTTGAGTTATAATGAGCAGCGTAAAAAAGAAGGCAAAAGACCTTTGTTGGTTTTGAATGATGAAGCTTCAAGGCGTATCAAATTTACCGAAGGAGAGTTATTTAGTCTTGCCAGTGTTAAAGGAATGGAAGAATATGCCATAACTTCGTCAACCTCTTCAAAAGATTTAGCTCCTGGCCTTGCAATATCTCATGCAATTGGACCAAGAAGCGTTATAGATTCTATGCTTGATGCGATGCGTGAGAAAAAAATTCCTGATATATTATCCACAGATAGGGGCGCTAATTATATTTCGCAATATTTTTTAGCGGCAATATTAAGTGGCAGATTTAAAACAGAATTTGAAGATCATGTTGAAAAATCGATTGCGATTTACGCTGATAATCTTGGGGTGATTGGCGAGACAATTGATGATATAAATGAAGGCTTGCAAGACAAATTTAAAGATATTTTAGGTAAGAGAAATTTTTTAGATATAGTGGTTATGCCAGATGGTGGCTTGCAATGCTTAATTCAAGCAAGAGGAATTTATGGCTTGGAATTTCCTGATGGCTATAAACATCTATCAAACCCAGCTCAAAGAACAATTAATAGCAGTGTTGATCTAGTTTATTATCTTCAAGAAACTGCAAAAGTTAGGTTATTACCTGGAGAAATGTTTGGTTTTGATGGTCATGAAATGATGTTTCGTGTTACAATTAGTAAGGATAAAGAGGTGCTGCAAGATGCATTTGGGCGTATAAAAAAATCGCTTGATGATTTATCTTTGGGCAGACAATCATCAGTTCATCCTTTATCAGAAATAACGCTATATAAAAGTGCGAAGGTTTCAAAAGATAGCGGAATTTCAATTAATTAATTCCCAGATGTTTAATTGCAATTTCAGTTAGAACACGCCCGCGCGGCGTTTTTTCTACAAAACCTTGCTGAATTAAGTAAGGCTCAATTGTATCTTCAACGGTATCTTTTTCTTCGCCAATTGCAGAGGCAATGGTATCAATTCCCACGGGGCCGCCGCGATAATTAACAGCGATAAATTTTAAATAGCGATAATCAGCAGCGTCAAGCCCAGCACCATCAATTTCTAAACGCTTTAAAGCGTAATCAGCAGTTTTTTGGCTGATGATTTTCTCATTTAAATTACTAGCAAAATCTCGAACTCTTTTTAATAAACGAATCGCTATTCTAGGGGTTCCACGAGATCTTTTGGCAATTTCAAAAGCAGCATTTTTTGCAATTTCAATATTAAGAATTTTAGCGTCGCGAATAACAATTTGCTCTAATTCTTCTGGGCTGTAAAAATTAATTCTAAGTGGAATTCCAAAGCGATCCTTTAAAGGATTGGCAATTAGACCAACACGGGTGGTGGCGCCAACCAAAGTAAATTTTGGTAAATCAATTTTAATTGCCCGAGCGGCTGGACCTTCGCCAATCATGATGTCGAGCTTAAAATCTTCCATTGCCGAATATAAAACTTCTTCAACATTTTTATTTAAACGATGAATTTCATCAATAAATAAAATATCTCCCGCTTGAAGATTAGTTAAAACTGCTGCCAAATCACCAGATTTGGTAATTACAGGCCCGGCAGTTCCTTTAAAACCAACACCCATTTCATGAGCAATAATTTGAGCAAGAGTTGTTTTTCCAAGGCCAGGAGGGCCATAAAATAAAGTGTGATCTAACGCATCACCGCGACCCTTAGCAGCGCGAATAAAAATATCTAAATTTTCTTTTAGTTTTTCTTGTCCTAAAAAATCTTGCAAATAAAGAGGGCGCAAGATGTTCTCATTATGTTTTTCGCTAAAATCTTCTTGATTGATTTGTGGGTCTAGGTCTTTGTTTTTTGACATGGTTAAAATTTATTCTTACTTAATTCTCTTAAAGATAAAGTAATTAAGTTTTCTAAAGTAATTTCGCTATTTTTTGCAGTTAATAAATCAATTACTTTTAAGCAGTCATGTCTTCTATATCCAAGATTTTCAAGGGCTGATAAGGCATCAATTGCTATTTGGTTGCTTGGATTTTTATTAAAATCTGATGATTCTTTAACATCGAAACCGATATCTATTCCTAATTTTTTTGGAGAATCTTTAAGTTCTGTAGTAAGTCGGCTGGCGAGTTTGGGGCCAATTCCTGAAATTTGCGAGAATGCTTTTACATCTGATGAAACAAGGGCTTTGGCTAGATTTTCAATAGTAAAAGCGCTAAGAATTTTTTGTCCCATTTTTGCGCCCACGCCTTGAACTTTGGTTAATTCTAAAAACCAAATTTTTTCAATTTCTGATGCAAAGCCATAAAGCTCGATGGCGTCTTCTTTAACAATGGTTTCAATGATTAAAGAAACTGATTTTGATGAAGAATTTTGTTTAAGAAAATCTGCGGTTTTTTTGCCAATGAAAACCACATAACCAACGCCGCCAACATCTATTATTGCTTTATCATCATTGACTGAATCTATTAATCCTGTAAGCTTGCCGATCATATTAAAATTATAGGTATAAGTGCTAAAATACTATATTCACTAAATATTATTTCTCAATGCTTGATAATATTGAATTTAAAGTCAGTCGTAAGCTAGTTCATTTTGAAGATGCCATCAAGGCAATGCAAGAAAGGGTGGAAGGGATTATTTTGGGTGAAGAAAAACAATTGATTTGGGTTTTAGAGCATCATCCAGTATATACAGCGGGTGTTAGTGCCAAAGATGAAGATTTGCTAAATAAAACCGATATTCCAGTTTTTAAAACTAATCGCGGCGGAAAATATACTTATCATTGCCCGGGCATGAAAATTATTTATGTGATGCTGGATTTAAAGCAATTTTTTGCGCCGCAAAATCCTGATGTTTCTAAATTTGTGGAATTTTTAGAAAATTGGGTAATTTCAATTTTACAAGAATTTGGTATCAAAGGTGAAATTAAAAAGGGCAGGGTGGGAATTTGGGTTGAAGGCAAAAATGGCGAAGAAAAAATTGCCGCAATTGGCATAAAATTAAAAAAATGGGTTTCTTATCATGGCATTGCAATCAATGTTGATCCTGATTTGAGGGGGTTTAATAATATTGTTCCTTGTGGCATAAAAGATTTTGGCGTTACTTCGATGAAGGAAATTTTAGGTGATAAAAAAATCGATTTAGAAAAAATAATTATGGAAAAATTTTATGAAAATTTTGCTATTAGAAGATGATAGAAACATTGTGGAATGGGTTGCGCAGGGCGGTGAGTGCGAATCTGCTTTATCGACTACTAAATTTGAAATTTTATTGCTTGATTTAAATCTTCCAGATCAAAGTGGAATTGAGATTTTAAAAAAAATCTAATTCCAATTGGCAAGAATGAATTTTAAATTATTTTCAAAAATATTTAAAAGACATTCTTACGATTTTTTAACCATAATTGCGGGGGTGTTTTTTACAATATATTATAATTTATTGATTGGAATTGTGATTGG
>CALBSF010000217.1 GCA_937927795.1 uncultured Rickettsiales bacterium | reverse complement strand
ACGCTTCGCTCGCAATGACGGGAATTTGCTATCAACAGATAGTTTATTTGGTATAAACTAATTTTAGCCAGTCAAAATGACCTTCTTTGCCAAATTCAAAAAAAACCGCCGCGGTTACATTTCCTTTCTTATTCTCTTTTTCCTATTTTTTTTCACGCTTTTTGCTGAATTTATTGCCAATAATCGACCTTTATTGGTGAAATTTAAGGGTAATTTATATTTTCCAGTTATTTTTACTTATAGTGAAAAAGATTTTGGTGGAATTCTTGAAACCAAGGCTGATTTTTTAGATCCTGCTGTGCGAAATTTAATCAATAGCGATGGTTTTATGATATTTCCGCCAATTCCATTCTCTTATGATACTATAGGCTTTAAAATTGATTCTCCGGCGCCTTCAAGGCCAAGTTCGCAAAACTTGCTTGGAAGTGACGATCAGGGTAGAGATGTTTTGGCAAGAATAATCTATGGAATTAGGATTTCATTGTTATTTGGGCTGATTTTAAGCTTTTTTTCTGCCATTTTGGGTATTGTTTTGGGTGCAATCCAAGGTTATTTTGGCGGATTATGTGATTTAATTTTGCAGAGATTTATTGAAATTTGGTCGAGCATGCCAGTTTTATTTTTACTTATAATTTTATCTTCAATTATTGAGCCTAGTTTTTTTATTCTACTCTTTTTGATGTTGTTATTTAGCTGGCTTTCTTTGGTATCATTGGTCAGAGCTGAATTTTTAAGATTACGAAACTTTGATTTTGTTAGAGCTAGCAAGGCTTTGGGCGCCAGCGATAGCAGAATTATTTTTAAACATATTTTACCAAACGCCTCGCCAATTATAATTGCAAGCCTTCCTTTTTTAATTGCATCTTCAATTACAACCCTAACGTCTCTTGATTTTCTAGGGCTCGGGCTTCCAGTTGGAACTCCTTCTCTTGGAGAGTTATTGTTTCAAGGAAAAAATAATTTAAATGCTTATTGGCTTGGAATTAGCGGTTTTGTGGTGTTGACAACTATTTTAACATTGTTGGTTTTTGTTGGCGAAGCTTTTCGCGACGCTTTTGATGTTAGAAAATGATTTACTTTTTTTAAAAAAGAATTAGTCTTTGAGCCCATTGAAGAAAGAGGCGGTAAGCCGCTTCTTTTGGGCGATTAAGCAATATAAAGAAAAAAATATGCCAATAGAAATTTTAATGCCAGCTCTTTCTCCAACAATGAAAGAAGGCAATCTTGCAAAATGGGTAAAAAAAGAAGGCGATAAAATTAAGGCCGGAGAGGTTATAGCAGAGATTGAAACCGATAAAGCAACAATGGAAGTTGAGGCGGTTGATGAAGGAATTTTAGGAAAAATTTTGGTTCAAGAAGGAACTGAGGGTGTTGCAGTAAATTCTTGTATAGCCTTGATATTAGAGGATGGAGAGGATAAAAAAGTTTTAGAAAAATATGCTTCTAAAACTGAAGCAAAAAAAGAAGAAGTAAAAGTTGAGGCAAAGCCTGCCGTAATTCAAGAAAATTTATCTAGCCAAGCATCTTCAAGTGCGCAAGTGCAACAAAATATAAGCGCTAATAAAGCTAGTCCACTGGCTAAAAGAATTGCCAAAGAAGAAGGGGTTGTTTTGGCAGAAATTTCGGGCACTGGTCCTCATGGCAGAATTATCAAAGAAGATGTTTTGGATTTTGTAAAATCAGGCTCAGCTAGATCTGGAGCCGTTCGTCGCAATGCACAAGAATTTCATTTGATTAAAAATAATAATATCAGAAAAGTTATTGCCAAAAGACTTTTGGAATCAAAACAAAATGTTCCGCATTTTTATTTATCTTGCGAGTTTAGAATTGACAAGCTTCAAGAGCTTCGCGCCGCTTTAAATGAAGTTGCGCCGCGTGACGAAAATGACAATCCGGCATATAAAATTTCGGTTAATGATTTGATTATTAAGGCAAGCGCAATGGCTTTAAAGAAGGTTCCTTTGGCAAATTCTGCTTGGAGCGATGATGCTATTATGGTTTACAATAATATTGATATTGCGGTTGCGGTGGCAATTGATGGCGGATTAATTACCCCTATAATTAAAAATGCTGATCAAAAAACTATTCAAAATATTTCAAAAGAAGCTAAGCAATTAGTTAAAAAAGCAAGAGATGGAAAGCTGCAGCCCGAAGAGTTTCAGGGCGGTTCATTTAGTATTTCAAATCTTGGAATGTATGGAATTGATAATTTTGCAGCCATTGTTAACCCGCCGCAAAGCTGTATTTTAGCGGTTGCAAGATCAGTTGAAAAACCAGTTGTTGATCATGGTCAAATTAAGATTGCACATGTAATGAACGTTACCTTATCCTCAGATCACAGATCGGTTGATGGAGCGGTTGGAGCTGAGTTTTTAAAAGC
This sequence comes from uncultured Rickettsiales bacterium, assembly GCA_937927795.1. Classification (GTDB taxonomy): domain Bacteria; phylum Pseudomonadota; class Alphaproteobacteria; order Rickettsiales; family UBA1997; genus UBA2645. The sequence goes on along the minus strand of CALBSF010000217.1, from coordinate 445 downwards.
TTTACGTCATTATATCGAACACCCAATTTCTATGGTAATTTAAAAAAACATTTGCTTTAAAGAAAAACTATTTTATCTTTCGTCGCATAAAAATTATTAACCGTTTTCTTGAAAAAACATGTCAAACAAAAATTCAACAAAAGGCCTTGAAATAGCGGTAGTGCTGTTTTTGTTGGTTTTTGCTTTCTTTGCTGGAGTTAATTATTCTAACTCAATTAAGCATCATGCAAGCTGGCTTTTTGAGCCAAAAGAAGAAGAAATTGAACTTCCAGATTTATCGCAAGAAAATAGCGGCGAAAATGGCGCAATGTTTGAAGAAAATAATGTTAATCAAGCTCCTGCTGTAAAGCCGGCGGCAAACGCCCCAGCTGAAGCTATGGAGCCTGCTACAAATAATCAAATTCAAGAGGTTCATACTCCTGCTGAATAATTACTAATAAACACC
>CALBSF010000216.1 GCA_937927795.1 uncultured Rickettsiales bacterium | reverse complement strand
GTTTTTGAGCCATATTTAAAACGCGGCTAACGCGCCCATAGCTTGCTAAAGAAATTTCTTTACCACTGTGATTTTTAACTTCCTGCTCAATTGAAAACATATAATTTTCATCGAGTTTTATGTGAATTAAAAATTCAATTCCTAGATTATTTCTCCAAGATAAAGTAACAGGGTTTTCTTTAGTTAATTTTTTATCACTACTTTTCCAAACCGTGTTTGGCTTAGGTAAATCAAGGCTTGAATCTGAGCTAATCCAGCCAAAATCAGTAAAATATCTTTCTTTGCTATCTGCGGGAGCAAATAAAATTACTTCATCTTTTTTGTCAATTTTTTCAAAATATTTTGCTAAGGTAATATCGTCAAAACGCGCGCCAACTAAGGAAATTGAGCCATGAAGATTGTCATTTTCAATCGGCAATCTTTCATTTTTAGTTTTTTGTAAAATATCGCTACGACTTTTTAAAGATAATGCGGGCTCTTTATTTGCAATTAATGAGCTATCTAGAGCTTTATTTGCCGCCACATTATTTGTCACCACATCATTAGTTAAAGTGGTTTTTTTGATTTCTTCTTTTACGATGGCTTGCTTTTCCATTCTTGGTTTTTCATAAAGCCAAGTCCATCCCATTAAAATTACGGCAGAAATTACTGTGGCCAGTAAAATATTTTTATTGTCTTGCATTAGTTAAAAAATTTATTTTTTAAATCTTGTTGAAAATCTGTAATCCATGAGGAGCCATGATTGGCGGGATATTCTTTAATTTTGCCGGATTTTTTTGATACGCAAATGATTGATCCGCAAGAAATAACAGTTTTATTGCTATTGAATTTTGTTTTTTTATCTTCCATAAAACAAAAATCATCTTCGGTAAAGCCGTGTTTTTTAAGCAATTCTGGCAATTTTTCTATTTGCGAAATTTCTAAAACTTTAGAGCGCAAATTTTTTATTTTTCCATCAATTGCAATTACAGGAGGAAGGCCGTGCTGCTCAAGATTAATAATAAGTTCTCGCGCAATAATGGCGCTTCCCTCTTTAATTCCTGCTTCAATTTGACTTAAAACCAAACTTTCTTTCATAAGGCTGATTTTGTTTTTAACTGAATTTTATCCCAGATCTCTGGCGACAATATTTTTATGCTTTTTTTATTCTTTTTGGCAATCAATTTCCTTTCGGTATTTGTTGCATCGATTATCACAGCATAATCTACTTTATCTAAATAATCATCAATTAAATTTTTTAACCCTCGATAATAGCGTCTTTCAATGTCTTTATCGGCAATAAAATGACCGCCAGTTTTAACGCGATAAGCCACGCGCTTCTTGGCTTCAAGTGGGCTATCTAAATATAAAAATATCAAATTTACCTGATAACCCTTTTTATGAAAATCAATTATGGATTTTAAGTAATTTCTGCCTGATAAGGTAGTTTCAAAGGCAAAGCTTTTTTCTTGTTCAACCAGGGTTTGAATTCTTTCTAGCATTAATTTAGAAGCGGTTAAATCAAGAGATCTAGGATTAAATGGAGAAAGGCCGCGAGCAATTTCATCGGCATTAACAAATTCATTAATATCTAAGAATTTGGTTAGCAAATGCCTAGAAGAAGTAGTTTTTCCAGCGCCATTTGGCCCAGCAATTATATAAATTTGTTTTGGTTTAGCTTTTGGCATTTTTCTTAGTTTTAAATCCAATTATACATTCATCTAATGCTTCGCTAATATGGGAAATTGGTTTGATGGTTAAGTGATTTAGAATTTCTTTTGGCATTTCTTCTAAATCTTTTTTGTTGGAAATTGGAATTAATACGGTTTTGATGCCGCCTCTTAAGGCTGCAAGTAGTTTTTCTTTTAAGCCGCCAATTTCTAAAACTTTGCCGCTTAAGGTAATTTCACCCGTCATGGCAATATCTTTTTTAATTGGTTTATTGGTTAAAACTGAAACTAAAGCCACGCAAATTGCAACACCAGCCGAAGGTCCGTCTTTCGGGGTTGCGCCTTCAGGAACATGAATATGAAAATCATATTTATTAAATTTTTTTGCTTCAATTTTATAATCTTTAGCGATAGATCTAGCATAGCTAAAAGCAGCTTGAGCTGATTCTTTCATTACATCGCCTAGCTTTCCAGTGGTTTGAACTTTTCCCGAGCCTTCAAATTTTAATGCTTCAATATCAAGCAAATCGCCACCATATTCAGTGTAAGCGAGGCCGGTAACTACGCCAATTAAATCTTTTTCTTTAGCAATTCCAAAATGTCTTTTCTCGGGGCCTGCATATTTTGCTAAATTTTTCTTAGTAATATGCAGCGATTTTGTTTTTTTAGTAACAATTTCCTTTGCCGCTTTGCGCGCCAAATTAGCGATTTCACGGTTTAAATTTCTAACTCCAGCTTCAAAGGTATAGCGACGAATTAAATCTAAAATCGCTTCATCATTAATTGAAAATTCATTTTTATTTAAGCCATTTTCTTTGCATTGCTTAGAAAATAAATGTTCTTTGGCAATGTGTAATTTCTCATTTTCAGTATAGCCAGAAAGTTTGATAATTTCCATGCGGTCGCGAAGCGGGATAGGAATTGAAGAAAGGCTATTTGCGGTTGCAACAAAGATTACCTTAGATAAGTCGTAATCAACTTCTAAATAATGGTCAGAAAAATTCAGATTTTGTTCAGGATCTAAAACTTCAAGCAATGCCGAAGCTGGATCGCCTCTAAAATCATGAGACATTTTGTCAATTTCATCTAAAAGCATCAAAGGATTAATGCTTTGTGCTTTGCGCATTGATTGAATAATTCTGCCGGGCATAGCGCCTATATAGGTTCTGCGATGACCCCTAATTTCTGATTCATCGCGAACGCCGCCAAGCGCAACTTTTACATATTTGCGATTTAAACTTTCGGCAATTGATTTGGCAAGGGAAGTTTTTCCAACTCCTGGTGCGCCAACTAAGCATAAAATCGGGCCTTTAGAATCTTTAGTTTTAATTTGAACTGCGATAAATTCCAAAATTCTTTCTTTAACTTTTTCTAATCCATAATGATGTTTATCAAGAATTTTTTTAGCTTTTTCTAAATTATCACTAGGCTTGGTTTTTTCGCTCCAAGGAAGGCTGGCGATCCAATCTAAATAGTTTCTAACCACTCCTGCTTCAGAAGCAAAAGGATTCATTTTTTCTAATTTTTTTAATTCATTTTCGCTTTTTTTCCTAACTTCAGCGGGCAATTTTAATTTTGCTAATTTTTCTTTTAATTCTTTAACTTCAGTTTCCTCATCTTGCCCTAATTCTTTTTTGATATTTTTTAATTGTTCGCTTAAATAAATTTCTTTTTGACTTTTTACAAATTTTTCTTGAATTGACTTGTTAATTCTAGCTTCAGCTTGAACAATTTCGATGTCGATTTTTAGTAATTCTAAAGCTTTGTATAGTTTTTTAATTAAATTTCCTTCTTCTAAAATCTCCTGTTTTTCCTTGATTCCACTATTAACATAAGTTGCAACCAAATAAGCAATTTCAAAAGGCGAGCGAATTTTTGATAAGGAATCTAGAGTTTCGCGATCAATTTTTTTATTAAATTCGGCTAATTTGTTAAAGCCTTCAAGGCACGCCTTTATTAGTCCTAAGATGTCGCTACTTTCTGCATTTTCACCTAGAATTTTACTTTCTATTGCAGGCTCAACTTCGCAGGTAAAAAAATCATCATTTGGAATTACTTTAATTAATTTTGCCCTAAGCAGGCCTTGCAAAATCACTTTAACCGTGCCATCAGCGGTTCTGATTGATTCAACAATGGTGCAGATTGTGCCGTAAGTATAGACATTTGTCTGATCAAAACTATCAATATCAGGATTAGTTTGAGTTATGGCAAAAATTGGTAAATTTAATTTTTTTGCCTCTTCAATTCCCGCCAAAGATTTTTTTCTGCCAACCAAAATAGTTGTTGTCATTTGAGGATATATTACTACATCTCTTAAAGGTAAGGCATGTAAAATTTGTGGCGTAATTTGTTGCTCAGTCATTTTGCAAATTAATTATAAAATTCGTAGAATGCTTAAATATATTAACTTTTTTAGAAATTACAATGGCGATAGTGCTAATTGCAGTAATAATTGCAGCAAGTTTAATGGTAATATTTTTTTATATTACTACCCAAGAAAGGCAAAGATTTTCAGAGCTTAAAGGGCGCTTCGAATATAAGATCGGAAGAGCACACGTCTGAACTCCAGTCACATC
>CALBSF010000215.1 GCA_937927795.1 uncultured Rickettsiales bacterium | reverse complement strand
TTGCAACCATTTGCAGAAATTTCTTTGACTCATCAAAATCATAAACTGATCTACACCAGCCCCACTGAAGCGTTTGCAACCTATATCAAACTTTCTTTTTATACTTCGCTATTTTTTTCTTTTCCAATATTTTCTGCGCAGGTTTATCTTTTTTTATCACCAGCACTGTATAAAAATGAGAAAAAAAATATTCTGAAAATATTTTTTTCTACGATGTTTTTATTTTTATTTGGCGCAATTTTTGCTTATTATTTTATTTTACCACTCGCTTTAAAATTCTTCGCAAGCTTTGAAACACAAGGCTTTTCAGAGTTACAAAAATTTCCAATTCAACTTGAAATAAAAATTAGCGAATATTTAAATTTTATTTTGAACTTAATTTTTGGTTTTGGTGTTGCATTTATTTCACCAATCTTGTTGATTTTTTTAATAAAAATTGGTTTGTTATCTATTGATGATTTAAGAAAAAAGAGAAGATATTGGATTGTATTTATTTTTATAATAGCTGCAGTTCTTACTCCTCCAGATGTCTTGAGTCAACTGAGTCTAGCGATTTTGATGATTTTACTTTTTGAAATTGTTATTCTCATTTGCAAAAAATATTAATAATTTAAATAAATAAATTTATGGCTACTAAAAAAGTTGCAGCTAAAAAAGTTGTAAAAAAAGTTGTTGCTAAAAAACCAGCAGCTAAAAAAGTTGTAAAAAAAGTTGTTGCTAAAAAAGCTGTAGTTAAAAAAGCTGCAGTTAAAAAAGTTGTAAAAAAAGTTGCTAAAAAGAAATAGTTTTAACAAACTTTTTTAAAACTTAAAAAGACTCATTTTCAATAGAAAGTGAGTCTTTTTTATTGCCAATTCTAATTTATCTTAAATGCTGATTTTCAAACTCTTAGCTAATTAATCTTACTCACACACTCCTCATTCTTAGGCCCTAATCAACCTTCTACCCGCAAACTCGTCATCCTTGAGACCCATTAACTAAAACAACACTCGTCACCCCCCCAAGTCCCCGTCACCTGAAACCCCACCCACACACTCGTCTTACGTTAGTCCACGCACTCGTCATCCTTGAGCCCTGAAAGGGATCGAGGATCTCGTGAGTTTTAGCTGCCAAACTCACGAGATCCTCGATGCTTCGCATCAAGGATGACGAGTTTTGGGTAGAGGGCTCAAGGATGACGAGTTTAATGGTGCAATAAAATATTATAATATAAAGACCTAGGAAGATGGCGTTAAAAAGACCTAAGAAGATAAGAAGTTAGTGTTAAAGGTCTAAAAAGATAAGAAGGCGGTGTTAAAGGCCTAAGAAAATAAGAAGGTGGTGTTTATAAATATATATAAATAGGACTATATATAATAAATCAAACCTTATGACCCTCAATACCAGGAGCAAATTGTTTTATCGTAATTTTAACTGGAGAATTATCTGGAGTTCTGGAATTATTTTCTTGATTCACAATCTCGCATAAAATATCCAAAGAAGTTCCGCCATCAACGCACATGCAAAACATATAGGTTTTTTTATCCAGCTCTTTAACCATTTTTCGATTAATAATTCTATAGCTACCAAATTTTGGCTGGCGGCGCGCAAGCCTAAAAAGCTTATTGAGCGCTAATATATAGCTCTTAATCTTGCCATCTTTTGGCAAAGGAATTTCTCCTTCAACCACAAAAACATCCTCTACTTCAAAAAGATATTCAAACAACGCTTCTGCAATATCTGCCGCGTCTTTCTCAACTTCTGCAAAAACTTTTTGCATCATCTCCATTTCCGACAAACCAACAATTGAGCTTATCGAAGTAGAAGTTGAGGGAATATTTTTATTATCAAAATCACTCATATTATTTTATAAAAATTTCTGAAAAAACTTGCCAATTTCTAAGAAAATTGGATCATTAGAAAAAACTCTTTGCTTAACCAAATCAAGTACTCGTGGCATTAAATTTAAATAATGTTTTTTATTATCACGAAGCGCAAGACGAGCAAAAATTCCCAAAATTTTTACATTTCTCTGCAGCGATAAAATTTTATAATCAATTAAAAACTGATCTTTATCAACTTTTGATTTTTCTAAATAATAAGCAAATATTTTTTCTTTTACTTCTAATTTTACGTCTCTTCTGGCATCTTCAAGAAGAGAAACTAGATCGTAGGCTTTAGATCCAATTAAAGCATCCTGAAAGTCAAGTAAACCAACTTTATGATGATTTTTTCTATCTTTCAAAACCATTAAATTATCAGCGTGATAATCGCGAAGAACTAAAACTTGATTACTCTTATCAAGCAAATCAAATAATTTAAACCACAATAATTTAAACTGCGCCTTTTGCTTTAAGTCAATCGACTTTTTTTCTAAAACTAAATACCAATCAATAAATAACATTACCTCACGGCATAAAACCGCATTATTATACAACTTTATTTCTGGTAAATTTTCTATTTTATGCAATTCAAGTAAAACATCACATGATCTTTGGTAAAGATCAAATTCTTGATCATCTTTATTTGCAAGCACTCTGCCGTAAGTGTCATCGCCCAAATCTTCTAATAATAAAAAACCATTTTTTTCATCAATTGCAAAAATTTTTGGCGCTGAAAAATTATTTTCAACTAAAAATTTATCAATTTCAATAAATGGTTTTGTATCTTCAAAGGCGGGAGGAGCAAACATCAAAATAAATTTTTTTACGCCATAAATAACTCGGTAATATGAACGAAATGACGCATCGCCAGCTATTTTTATAATTTTACAATCTAAATAGCCCTGCTGTTTTAAAAAATTTTGTGCTAAATTTTCGTCAAGATTCACCATATTTTAAAAATCCAATTGCGAATAATTTTTAGATGGCTCAATTCCAGGAAGACGATCTTTTAAAATATCGCTAAAAATTTTATAAGATTTAATCAAGCTATACCAATCCTTGGCTGGAAGATAATGTTCCCAGTTAATATCACCAAAATAATCTAAAATTGAAAGCTGAGCAGCTGCCGCAAAATCAGCAACTGAAAGCTGATCTGAAGCCAAATATTTTCTGGTTTCTAAAAGATATTCTATATAACTTAAGTGAGTATTTAAATTGCGCCTTGCAACTCTTAAAATTTCTGAATTTGGCGAAGATCTTTCAGGGGAATATCGATTAAAATAGCGTTGATCTAAAGTATATTTAGAAACTTCATGATAGAATTTTTCATCAAACCATTGCTGAATTCTTCTAGCTTCAGCTCTTTTAATCGGATTATTTCCTAAAAAACTTTTATCTTCGCGATGTTTTTCTTCGATATATTCTATAATTACTGAAGATCCAACAACCATCGCCGAATTACTATTATCAAATAATACCGGCACAGTTCCTGCGGGATTCATCGCAATAAATTCTTTTTTTCTTTCCCAGAAATTTTCTTGAATCAATTCAAATCCAATTTCGTGAGCCGCCAAAAACACTCTAACCTTGCGAGAAAAAGGACAAATTGGGTGATGATAAAGCCTATACATTTTTTTAAAGAAAAATAATTAAAGTCATGGTAAGCTTGATTTTCCTAATTTTTCGTAAAAAAACAACTTGTAATTTATGTCAAAGAAAATTGCCCTAATTGACGGCTATGGCTTTGTGTTTCGCGCCTACCACTCTTTACCGCCTTTAACTAGGTCTGACAAGGTTCCAGTTGGTGCAGTTTATGGCTTTACTAACATGTTGATAAAATTACTAGCCTCCTTGCATGTAAGCCACGCGGCCGTAGTATTTGACGCCGGTTCCAAAACTTTTCGCCATGATATTTTTCCTGATTACAAAGCCAACAGACCACCCTGCCCCGAAGATTTAATTCCACAATTTCCAATTGTAAGACAGGCTGCAGAATCATTAAATTTGTCAATTTTGGAAAAAACTGGCTTTGAAGCTGACGATATCATCGCCACAATTGCCAAAAAATCTGCCAAAGAAGGTTTTGAAGTTTTAATTGTTTCTTCCGATAAAGATTTAATGCAATTAATTGATGATAATATTTCAATGTATGATGCAATGAAAAATAAAATCATCACCGCTAAAGAGGTGGAGGAAAAGTTTTTCGTTGCCCCTTCAAAAGTTTTAGATGTTTTAGCCTTGATGGGAGATGCTTCGGACAACATTCCTGGCGTTAAAGGAATCGGTCCAAAAACTGCCGCAGAATTAATTTTAGAATTTGGAAATTTAGAAAATTTACTTGCCAGAACCAGTGAAATTAAGCAAGAAAAACGCAGACAAATGCTTGAAGGCGGCATTGAAAAAGCAAAATTATCAAAAATTTTAGCCTCATTAAAAGAAGATGTGGAAGTTGGAATTTCTTTAAGCGACCTAGAAGTAAAAGCAATTGAGCCCCATAAATTAATTGCTTTTTTAGAAGATCAAGGCTTTAGATCTTTGGTTGAAAGAGTAAAAAAAGAATTTAATTTATCAGATATTGTAATTGAAAAAAAAGGTAATTTAGAAGAAAAAAAAGTTAAAAAAACTAATTTTACTCAAATAAAAAAAATTGAAATTTTAAATCAAGAAATTGCTAATGAAGTCTATGAAAAGGCTATTTTAAATGGCCTAGCCACAATTGATTTATATCAGGAAAATTTTCTAACTATTTCAACAACCAAAAATAATTCTGAAATTTTGGAAATATTTTTTGTAGAAATTGCAAAATCTAGTAATGCAAATCTTGATTTATTTAGCTTTGAAGAAAATAAAAATGTTGATCAAGGCTTTATTTATAAGCTTTTAGAAAAAATCTTAAGTGAAGACTCAATCAAAAAAATATTTTTTGATTTCAAAGATTCAGCAAAAAAATTATTAAATATTCTGCAAGATCAAATAAATCCAGCAATATCTTTAGATAAAAATTTTAAATCTTTTGCTGATATTATTGTTATATCTTATTATTTATTCAATATTTTGCAATAAGAAACAAATGTTTCACTTATTTTTTATAAATCTGACAATCTAATATTACAATTTATTTTACCTTCCTGAATTACAACTTTTTGCCAATTGGTATTAATGAAATTCATAGGAGCATCCTGGGGAATCTTTCTTTTCTTATTATTTTGCAGTTCTTTTACTAGTTCTAGCGCAGCTTCAAAATTATCTTTAGTAAAAGCAACCTTAAATTCCATGTTAAAAAGTAATCTTGGTGTAAACTGTTTCATCACGGAATAATAATCCTTTAAAAAAGAAAGTTGTGAAACATTTTTTATCCCTTTATCTAAAAGTGCTTCCAATGCCTCCTCTATCTGTGTCTTAGATAAAACATGATAAATCTGTTCTCTTAATTCTACATTATCAATATTCTCATCTACCACCATTTTGCTCGTTTGGGTTAATGTATTTATGGCCTGCCTTTTAGTTTTCATTGTATGTAACAAAAGCGCATCAAGAGATCTTTTTGTT